>DAHVVW010000136.1 GCA_027357125.1 Clostridiales bacterium | reverse complement strand
GGTTATGTCTATGTCCGGGCAGAATATCCGGTGGCGGTAAAACGCCTGGAAATTGCGATCGAACAAGCACGCACTAAACGCCTGCTGGGGAAAAAACTCTTTGGGACAGATTTTTATTTTAACATCGAGATTCGTCTAGGCGCAGGCGCTTTTGTCTGCGGAGAGGAGACTTCTCTCATTCGCTCAATTCAGGGCTTGCGTGGGGAACCCCGCCCGCGTCCGCCTTTTCCGGCAGCAGAAGGCCTGTGGGGAAAACCTACGCTGATTAACAACGTAGAGACTTTGGCCAATATTCCCCACATCATCCGTAACGGCAGTAAAGCCTTTGCGGCGATAGGGACCGAGCGCAGCAAGGGAACCAAAGTATTTGCTTTGGCGGGCAAGATACATAATACCGGACTGATTGAAGTCCCAATGGGGACAACTTTAAGAGAAGTTATTTTTAACTTAGGCGGTGGGATTCCGGAAGGCAAAAAATTTAAGGCCGCGCAAACCGGTGGCCCATCCGGAGGCTGCCTGACCGAAGAACATCTGGATATTTCCTTGGAGTATGATACGCTCTTGGAAGTTGGTTCGATGATGGGTTCAGGCGGCCTGATTGTGATGGACGAAGACAGCTGCATGGTCGACGTGGCTCGCTTTTACCTGGAATTCACGCGCGACGAGTCCTGCGGCAAGTGCACACCTTGCCGGATTGGCACCAAACGCATGCTGGAAATTCTCACGCGGATAACGGAAGGCAAAGGCACGGACAAAGACCTGACTGATCTGGAAGAACTGGCCCAAGTGGTTAAAGAAGATTCACTCTGCGGTCTTGGGGTATCCGCACCGAATCCGGTATTATCTACTCTGAGATACTTCCGCCATGAATATGAAGCTCACATCTTTGCCAAGCACTGCCCGGCAGGAGTATGCAAGGAACTGCAGGCCTATGCCATCGATCCCGAAATGTGCAAAGCATGCGGGATTTGCCGGCGGGAATGCCCCTCCCAGGCCATCAAAGGAGCGCCTAAGGAACCCCATGTCATAGAAACGGAGAAGTGTTCCCAATGCGGCCTCTGCCTGTCCAAATGCCCGTTTAAGGCCATTAAGCGCGGCCCGCGTGCACGTCCAACCGCTCCTGTTAATCCGGATGCGCTCATTGCCGGTGGAAAAACAGAGAGAATCCATCCGGACAGCAACAAGTCCGTAGTCCACTGAGAAGGGGGAAAGACCATGGTTTCTTTAACCATCGACAATCAGCCGCTCGAGGTGGAAGAGGGCACAACAGCCTTGGAAGCGGCTCAGGCTTTAGGAATTGATATTCCGACTCTCTGTTATTTAAAAGAAGTCAATGTTATTGCCTCCTGCAGGATTTGTTTGGTTGAGGTTGAGGGGCACAAAAACCTTGTGGCTTCCTGTGCGCTGCCTGTTGCGGAAGGGATGGTCATACGCACCCGTACTCCCCATGTGCTCCATGCCCGCAAGAAAGTACTGGAACTTCTCCTTTCCGACCATCCCTTTGATTGCTTGACTTGCTTCCGCAACGGAAACTGTGAACTGCAGACGCTGGCCCGGGAAATGAACATCCATGGCCTGCAATGGGAAGGAGAAAGGGGAGTTTTTGCCGTTGATGATTTGTCTCCTTCGCTGGTCCGGGAGCCCAGCAAATGTATTCGCTGCCGGCGCTGCGTCACCGTCTGCCGTGATGTACTGACTGTTAGCATTTATGACATGCTGCACCGTGGTTTTGATTCGGTTGCAGGTCCTGCTTTTAATGACAGCCTCCTGGATACCCCCTGCATTACCTGCGGTCAGTGCATCTTGGTCTGTCCGACCGGTGCCTTGCACGAGAAGGATGACACGGACAAGGTCTGGCGGGCGCTTGAAAACCCGGATCTCCATGTCGTGGTCCAAACCGCTCCCTCCATCCGCGTGAGCCTAGGGGAAGAATTCGGCTTGCCTCAAGGTGAGCTGGTGGTCGGGAAGATGGTCGCAGCCTTGCGCCGTTTGGGATTCAACAGGGTTTTTGACGACTGTTTCGGAGCGGATGTCTGCATCATGGAAGAAGGCCAGGAACTGTTAACGCGCTTAGAAGGTAACGGTGGCCCTTTACCGCAGTTTACTTCGTGTTGCCCCGGCTGGGTAAAATTCTGCGAGAATTTTTACCCGGAACTCATCCCGCATTTGTCCTCGACCAAAAGCCCCCAACAGATCTTCGGGGCTTTGAGCAAGACTTACTATGCTCAGTTGGCCGGTATTCCGCCGGCAAAAATCTTCAGTGTCTCGATCATGCCTTGCGTGGCCAAGAAATTTGAGGCCGGGAGACCGGAGCACCGGGATAGCGGCTACCGGGACGTCGACGTGGTGTTAACCACCCGGGAACTGGCACGGATGATCCGGATGAGCGGAATCAATTTTGCCGACTTGCCTGACGAGGAATTTGACAGTCCGATGGGAGAGGCCAGCGGAGCGGGGGTGATTTTCGGAGCATCCGGCGGCGTCATGGAAGCCGCTTTGCGCACGGTTTATGAAAAAATCAACGGAGCTGAGATCTTGGAAAAAGAACTGGAAAAAATCCGCTCCTTCAATGAAGTGCGGGAAGCGGAGTTTACACTCGGTGAACGTACGATCAGAGTAGCGGTGGCCAGAAACATCGGAGAGGGCCGCAAGTTATGCGAACGCGTCCAGAATGATCAAGAACACCGGTACGATTTTATTGAAATTATGGCGTGTCCCGGAGCCTGTGTCGGGGGTGGCGGCCAGCCGATTTATTCGAATCTGGATAAATGGAGTCTGCAGATGGACTTCCGCAAATCCCGGGCCAAAGGGTTATTCAAGTCTGATTCTGAGAAAAAATACAGAAAATCTCACGAAAATCCTTATGTGCTTAAACTCTACGAAGATTTCCTGGGGGAACCCAACAGTGAGAAAGCCCACAGCCTCTTGCACACGGGACATAAAGCGCGCCCGCTCTACACTTGTGAGGGTACTTATGCCGGAGACAAAGTGGAGCATCGTCACTACCGGGAAGAGCAAGGGTATCTTCATTGAAGTTTAGAAAAAGTTTGTTATTTTTGGCTGGATCGATATTGGGAAGGAGTAATACCTTCATACTTTTTAAATACCGCCGAAAAGTAACTGCTGGAGCTAAAACCGGTTGCTGCCGCAATTTGCTCGATTGTCTCAAGTGGGATTCTCAAGCGTTGTTTGGCCTTTTCCAGCCGCACTTGGGTCAAATATTCCGTAAATACTCTACCCGTCTTCTTGTTGAATAGACGGCTTAAATAAGCAGGACTGAGGTGCACGTGAGCTGCTACTTGATCAAGTGTAATCTTATTCGCATGATTGCTTTTAATATAATCCAGAGCTTGACGCAACAGGACCTGATCACAACACAACCGATTCTTAACCAGGAGGGCGATACATTGGTCTAAAATAGCTTCTCCCCAACACCTTAGTCCCTCAACCGACGACATATGGGATAACTCCCGGACCATGTTATTTTCTAAAGCTGTTACTTCGGTAGAATCAGCACCTGCAGCAAGAGAAGCATGTACAATGATGACCATAAGCCGTATGCCGAAGGAATGTATTACACTAGCCGAAGGCTCTTTACTGGCAAGAAGTTGAAAGACATAAGACAACTCCCGCTTAGCATCCTCTAGGTTTCCCGCTTTTACTTGTTCCTCAAGGCCTGCTAAATTTATGGCCGGACCAGGTTGAAAGTTTTTTTGCGCAAGCCTGTCTAATGCCTCTTTCACGGCTTTAATCAGTTGTTGTGGCTTAACTGGTTTGAGCAAATAGTCTGAAGCTTGCGCTTTAATGGCCTGCTGAGAATAGGAGAACTCATTGTAAGCGGTTAAAATAATCACTTCGGTAGTTGGGTAAGCCGCCTTAATTTGCTTAGTTGCCTCTATTCCATTAATTCCAGGCATCTTGATATCCATGATTATCAAATCGGGGCGAATGGTGTGAACTTGCTCCAAGGCTTCTCGTCCGTTGGCTGCTTCCCCTAAGATATGAATAGGCAGGTTCTCATTCTGTAATGTAAAGTGTAAAACCTTACGCTCTAATTCCTCGTCATCGACTAGCAATACTTTGTACACCATTTAATGAATCCCACCACCCAAACCTTTTTGATTGGACAACAAGAATTTAATACTCGTGGTAAAAATTTTAATAGGGTTAGTTAGAAATCTGACAACATTCTGCTATCCTTGCGCAACATATTGGCTGGCATCTTCGTTTGATTATGAGATGATTAAGATAACAATTAGCTCATAATTGAAAGGAGATAACCCAAAATGATTATCGGGGTACCGAAAGAAATCAAAAACAATGAAAATCGTGTCGCGCTGACTCCAGCCGGGGTCGAGGCCTTGTGCAAGGCCGGTCACAAAGTTGTTATTGAAAATAATGCCGGTGTTGGAAGTGGGATTAGTGACGAAGAATACACAGCAGTTGGCGCTGAAATCCTGGCTGCTCCGTCGGAAGTTTTTGCGCGTGCCGATATGATCATGAAAGTAAAGGAGCCTCAACCGGCAGAATATGAGCTATTTAAAGACGGTCAATTGCTGTTTACCTATCTCCACCTGGCTCCGGAACCTTTATTGACAGCCGCTCTGCTTAAGAAAAAAGTTGTAGGCATTGCGTACGAAACCGTCCAACCCGCTGACCGTAGTCTGCCGCTGCTCACACCTATGAGTGAAGTAGCTGGCCGTATGTCAATTCAAATTGGTGCTCAGTTCCTGGAAAAACCACATGGCGGTAAAGGTATCTTATTAGGCGGAGTTCCCGGCGTTTCCCCTGCCAAAGTTGCCATTGTCGGCGGAGGGGTTGTCGGTACCAACGCAGCCAAGATGGCTATAGGCATGGGAGCCGATGTCACTATCCTGGATGTGAGCATTGCCCGTCTCGGGTATCTGGATGACATATTCGGTTCCCGGATTAAAACATTAATGTCCAACAGTTACAATATCAAGCAAGCCGTTGCGGAGGCCGATTTGTTGGTAGGAGCGGTTCTTATCCCTGGTGCCAAGGCCCCCAAAATTGTGACGGAGGAAGTGGTTAAGGCCATGAAGCCAGGTTCAGTTATCGTTGACGTGGCGATTGACCAAGGGGGCAGCGTTGAAACCGTTGACCGCGTAACTACCCATGCTGAGCCAACCTATGAGAAGTACGGAGTTCTCCACTATAGTGTAGCCAATATGCCCGGAGCGGTAGCTCGCACTTCCACCTTTGCTTTGACCAATGCAACTTTGCCCTATGCGCTTAAGCTCGCCAACTTAGGGTTCACTGAAGCAATTAGAACCGATCTTGCGCTGGCCCGCGGTGTGAATACCATCCACGGAAAACTGACCTATAAAGCAGTTGCCGATGCGCTCAACTTGCCCTACACTCCTTTAGAAGAAGTTACTGAAGTTCCCGCCAATGTTTAGCGGCCTCATACCAAAAGCTCTGTTCGTGTAAAGTCTGGTTTCGTGGGACGGTAAAGGACATGCTTCACAAGCGTGTCCTTTTGCAGTGTCCCCGGCAGTTCTACCCTACTTAAACCTCAGGTTTTCCTGCAGGCAGGGACAAAGCAGCTGTCGTAAGCCCTTGTTCGAGTCCCAGTTTAACTCCAAATTCCTTCCCAAATAGTAATTGCAGCCGTTTATGGACATTTCGCAGACCAATCCCTGTTATTTGATCCCCGCTCAAATCAACGGCAGCATAATCCAAGAGCATACCTACCCCATCATCGACAACTGAGATTTCAACGGTGCTGCCTACTTTTCTGCCCTTTAGCCATAGGTGGCCAATGCCCTCTTTGGGCTCCAGTCCATGAATACAGGCATTTTCCACTAATGGCTGCAAACTTAAAAAAGGGATCTGTAAACTTCTCAGGTCTTCCGGAACCTCTATCGATAATTCCAACCGGTTGCCAAACCTGTTTTTCTGAATGACCAGGTAGCTTTCAATATAGCTTAATTCTTCCCCAAGAGAAACCAGTTCCCCTGGATGGTCTAAATTATATCTCAGCAAATTAGAGAGGGCAAAAAGCGTATTTAAACCTTTGT
>DAHVVW010000135.1 GCA_027357125.1 Clostridiales bacterium | reverse complement strand
CACCGTGGCTAAATACCGCGATGAACTGGGGATACCGTCAACTTCGGTGAGAAAGAGATATTAAAGGGTATTTGGCTTTGTTTTCTTCGGGATGAGGTGAAGGATATGAACATGGTTCGTTTAACAGGGTATGACAAGGCTTTAATGGAGCTGCGCGCTCTTACGGTGGAGCTGGGAAACTTGGTGAGCGCGCACTTGGGCAAGGCTGCTGACGTCATCTTAAACGATGCAGCCCAGTTAGACTGGAGGGCCAGTGACAATGTCATTGACCGCTTGCGCGACCGCATCCTCAACCGCAGCTTCGAAATGATGAGCTTGCAACAGCTTAGGCCTCAGGACTTACACTGGATCCTCGGGTTTCAGCGCATTGCGCAGGAATTGGAGCGAATCGCCGATTATGCCTGTGACCTGGCGGAGCTTCATGCCTTAAACAGCGGGCAGAGCTGGCCTGATCGTATTCGTACGATGACTGAACACCTCGTGCATATGTTTGAGGAAACAGTTGAGGTTATGCGCGCTGACCGGGAGTTTGACCGGGATGTGGACGAACAGGATGATTTATTGGACCAGGGGTATGCTAAGCTTCAGGAAGAATTGTTTAATAAAAAATCCGGAACTGACGCCAATTCAGGCTTGATTCTCATTATGGCCAGAACACTTGAGAGAATGGGGGACCATGTGGTCAACGTCGCCGAAATGCATATGTATGCCAAAACCGGCAAGCGCCGCCTTAAACCCCGCGATCCCGAAAATTGAGGTGAAAACATATTTCTACTTTAGCTACAGTCCTAACATTCTTGGGAGGTTTAGGACTTTTTATGTTTGGTGTGCAGACAACTGCAGATGGTTTGCAGAAATTTGCGGCCAACCGTCTGCGGCGGATTCTCCTCTCTCTTACCAAGAGGACATTCTTGGCTGTGCTATTCGGGATTGTGATGACGGTAGCGTTCCAAAGCAGTGCGGCCACGACTGTACTGGTCGTTGAGTTTGTCAATGCCGGCTTGATGACCTTAGGGCAGGCCTTAGGGATCGTTCTGGGATCTGCCGTCGGAACTTCTATCGCCATTCAGCTTCTCGCTTTTAAGATGCTGCCGATCGCCCTGGGACTGATTTTTATCGGATTTATTCTTTTATGGGTGAGAGTTAAGCAGTGGAAGCACCTAGGTCAGGCTCTAATTGGATTTGGCATGGTTTTCGTGGGGATGTCCCATATGTCAGGAGCTTCCGCCCCGCTTAAAAATATTCCAGAGGTCTACATTTTTCTGGCGCAATTGGCAGCTCAACCGGTGTTAGCCATAATTGTAGGCCTGCTCCTGACCACGGTGATCCAGAGCAGCACAGCAGTCTTTGCGATCATGATGTCCCTAGCGGGGCAGCGCCTGCTGCCGTTGGGGGCAGTGGTACCACTGGTGTTGGGAGTGCACATAGGCGGGACCGTGATGGCCCTGCTTTCCAGCCTAACAGCGCAAAAGACCGACGCCAAACGGGCGGCTATCGCTAATACCGGGTATAAAGTGGTGGGAACGATTTTGGTTTTCCCGTTTCTAGGACAATTTGTATGGCTTGTCCAGTGGACCACCGCTGATTTACAGCGCCAGGTGGCCAATGCCCATCTGGTTTTTGCCCTTTTTATGGTCATAATTTTTTTCCCATTTAATTCTCTGATTGCCAAGACGCTCAAACGGCTCCTACCGGACCGCCAGGCGGGAGGGAACCGCATTTTCCGCTATCTTGACGAGTCTTCCCTCGAAGTTCCGGCGATTGCTTTAACCCAGGCATTTCAGGAAATTAAGGGATTGGGCAGAGGTATTTATGACAGCATGATGAGGCCTTTGCCTGAAGCACTGCTGGCAGAAAGGGATACCCTTGCTCTTGAAATCACCCGGGTTGAGAAAGATGTTGACTGGTATCACCACCACATTTCCCGTTTTTTGGTAGGCCTTTCCAAGCGCGGGCTCACTGATGAACAGACCGAAGAGAATATTAATGCCCAGTTTATTTTAAAAGAACTTGAATACATAGGGGATGATATCAATTCCATGGTGACTATCATCCTTAAGGTCCACCGCCAGGATTTAACCCTCCCACAGGCTGAGTGGGAGGGGCTACAGGAAATATATGCTAAAACTGCCGCCAATTTCGCCAGAGTCTTAGAAGCTCTTGAGAAATGGGATACTGATTTGGCAGCGGAAGTAATCCGGGAACATCCGGAAATCCTGCGCATTCAGCGTTCCCTCCAGTTTACTGCCTTGGCCGAAAATCCGCGCGATGACTTGGGTGGAGACGACATCCGGGATGAGGAAAAACTACGCTATGCCAAAGTAGACCTTATTAACCTTTTCTATGGGGTTGATGAGCATGTGGTAAACATTGCTCAGGTTGTCATGGGGATTGCGTAGCTTGAGCCAGAGACAAAGAGCCTCAGCACGAGAGTACAATATCTTTCTGCAAAAACAACCATGAATGAGAAAAATCACCCGTAACAAACTAAAAGACAGGTTAGACAATTGTGAGGGACTTATGTATAGTGGGTGGGTGAGTTGCACAAGGATGGAGGCATAAAGGCGTGTACATTGTTATCATGGGCTCCGGCAGGCTGGGGGCGGAACTGGCTGAGCAGCTTTCAGTCAAAGACCACGATGTGGTAGTGATCGACCAGAATCCCAGCTCTTTTGAAAAGTTAGGGAGCGGGTTCAACGGGGTAACAGTGGTAGGAACTGGGATTGATCTTGACGTGCAGAAAAAAGCGGGTGTGGACAAGGCTGATGTCTTTGCAGCCCTCAGCAGCGATGATAATACAAACATTATGGCGGCTCAGGTTGCGAAAGAGATCTACAAAGTTCCCAAAGTTATCGCCCGCATCTATGACCCCAAGCGGGAGTATGCTTACCACCAATTAGGCCTGGAAAGCATTTGTCCCACTAACATTGGCGCGGATATTGTGCGCAATTATATTGAATCTGATGTTCTCTGCTGCCGCCTCACCTTAAACAATGTTGATCTGATTGAATTTCCGGCATCTAAGAGCATGGCGGGGAAAAAAGTGGGGGATATAGACATCTCCGGACATGTGCGCATCATGACTTTGTCCCGGGGTGGCAGCCAGTTTGTGGCCGGAGCGGAATTAGTCATTGCCGAAGGGGATCTGTTGATGGCGATGATTGCCCATTCTTACCGGCAGGAATTCAAACGTCGCTGGTTTGACAAGTCGGATTTGCCACACCTGCCGCATTTGCGTTTGCGGAACCGCACAAGGAGATGAGTTAATGCGAATTGTCGTTATCGGGGCCGGAAAAGTAGGATACAATCTGGTCAAAGCCTTATATCACAATGGGCATAATATTTCTGTCATCGAAAAGCGGCGGGAACTGTGCGAAAGGCTGGCTGAGGAAATGCCGGTTTTGGTGATCCACGGGGACGGTTCAGAGATAGAGAATCTAACAGAGGCAGGCTGTGGGGAAGCGGATGTCTTAGTAAGTGTTACCGGCAAAGACGAAGAAAACTTAATCGTCTGCCAGCTGGCAAAGCGCAATTTTGGAATTGCCAGAACCATTGCCCGTATTAACAATCCTAAGAATGAGCCAATTTTTCAGGCCTTAGGCGTGGACATTTCTGTTTCGGCAACCAATATTCTAACGAATATGATTGAGAAAGAGGTCACGCTCGACCGTCTCAAAACCTTGGCGGTTTTCGAACAAGGGCATATGACCTTGGTGGAAATGGAAATAACCCAGGATGCTCCGGTGGTAGGGAAGAAAGTGGCCCAAATAGCTCTGCCCAAGGACTCACTTTTGATCGGAATCGTGCGTCACGGACACGTAATTTTTCCGCGCGGCAATACCGTTTTGGAGAAGGGAGACGCGGTCATAGCAGTGGCTGCATCCCCGGTGCAGCGAGCATTGAGGGATGCTCTCCTGGGAGGGAAACGATAAATGGGGCGGTCAGACAAACTGTTTGAAGTTAAGGAAGTGGCACTGGGACTCGGCTGGTATGCCGCCGGTATCGGCTTCCTTTTTGTGTTGGGACTTTTGCTGAGCGGGGTGGTAAAACATTGAGCGTTTTACGCAAGGTTTCCTGGCACCAGTTGCAAGGAATATTTTATTACGTGGGTCGAATTATTACCTGGGTCAGTGTGATGATGGTATTCCCGCTTTTGGTTTCTTTAGGGTATCGCGAATGGAACATTGCGGTGGATTTTGTCCTGTCCATATCAGTGGGGTTAAGCTTAGGCTTGGCCTTACAATTGATGCCCAAGCCCAAAGGGCAGTTGTCCTGGCTGGAGGGGATGACCATCGCCTCACTCAGCTGGATTTTTATGGTCTTGGTATCGGCGCTTCCTTTTTGGCTGAGCGGGTTTTACTTGAGCTACCTTGACGCCATTTTTGATGCCATGAGCGGATACACCACCACCGGGCTTACCTTAGTCACCGATTTGGATCATTTGCCTTATGGAGTCAACATGTGGCGTCAGCTTATTTGTTTCCTAGGCGGGCAGGGAGTGGTCGTGCTCGTCCTCACCTTCTTCCTCAAGAACGCTCCGGGCTCATTTAAGCTCTATGTCGGGGAAGCCAAAAGCGATAAGATCCTCCCCAATGTTGTACATACCGCACGCGCAATCTGGTATATCGGCTTAATGTTTCTGGCAATCGGCACGGTAAGTTTGGGCGCAGTGGCATTCCTTGAGGGCATGCGTCCGGACCGGGCTCTGCTTCACGGCCTGTGGATTTTTCTCGCCGGCTGGAGCGGGGCGGGCTATACTCCGCAATCCCAAAGCATTCTCTATTATCACAGTACAGTTTTTGAACTGCTCTCACTTGCTTTTATGCTCTTGGGATCGGTAAATTTCGCCCTGCATTATGCCGTCCTTACTAAGAAACGGCGGGAACTTTGGCAGAATATCGAAACCAAAGCCTACGTCATCTCGATTATGACCTTGCTTATGCTCCTATATTTGGGCCTCAACCGCCTCGGCGTGTATTCTACAACGTTTGCTTTATTCCGCAAGGGGTTTTTCCAATTGATCTCAGCCCATACAGGAACCGGCTATGCCACGGTCTACAGCGCTGACTTTGCTTTCCGCTGGGGTGCGCTGCCTGTTTTCACTCTGATTCTGGCCATGCTTTTTGGCGGGATGACCGGTTCTACGGCCGGCGGCTTAAAAATGCTCAGGGTCGGGATCGTGGGCAAAGGCGTGATCCAGGATGTTAAGCGCTTGTTTTATCCGGAGTCGGCAGTGGTGGTGACCAAGTTTCATTTTTATTCTGACATGGTCCTGAACGACCAGCATGTGCGCAGTGCCCTGATGATCATTATTCTGTACATTCTCACCTTTGCCGTGGGTACCGGAGTTGGGGCCATGTATGGTTACCCTCTGACTGATGCCGCCTTTGAATCGGCTTCGGCCGTGGGAAACGTCGGTCTATCAGCCGGGATTACCTCCGCTGCCATGCCTGTCGGGATGAAAATCACTTATATTTTGATCATGTATCTTGCAAGGCTCGAATTTCTCTCGGTCTTTGCCCTGATCGCGATTATTATTGCCGGAGTCACGCGTAAAGCACGCAGAGTGTTTTAGCCGTTCATTTGGAATTACTGAGAGTTTGGCAAAAGTGGAGGTTTTCCATGAAAAAGCGATTGATTTCTGCCGTTGCCCTCGGGCTGTTTTGCGGGGGCGCTGCGGTTATTGTGCCCATCTTGCTCTTTGTCAACATCGCTTATGCCGGTTCAGCATCCCTGACGGAACTTGTGAATGACAAAGGGGTCTGGGACCGCCAAGAAGTGATTGTTTCCGGGGAAGCCATCGGGGACAGAATGGAGCGAGGCGGCTATGCCTGGGTTAATATCCTGGACCAAGGAGCAGCGGTTGGGGTCTGGGGTGAGAAGGATCTCCTGAGGAAAATCTCCTTACTGGGGGATTATGATAGAGTTGGGGATAGGGTTCAGGTCAAAGGAGAATTTCACCTAAGCTGCCCGGAACACGGTGGGGATACGGATATCCATGCCCGTGAAGTCGAGATCGTAAAAAGCGGGTATGAGGTGAAAAGCAAGGATCTTCAGATTTTTCCCGGCGGCGCAAAAAAAGGCGACTGGGACGTGGGCATCAC
>DAHVVW010000134.1 GCA_027357125.1 Clostridiales bacterium | reverse complement strand
ATTCGATTATAGGTGCCTCTTTAGAAACTGACCCGTATACGAGCTAGGATAGGCAGCCACTTCTTCCGGGGTTCCGGCTATAACGACCTGACCACCCCGGTCTCCGCCTTCCGGTCCCAAATCAATGATATAGTCCGCGGTTTTAATTACGTCCAGGTTATGTTCAATAACCAGAACCGTATCCCCCGCATCTACCAAGCGGTGCAGAACCTGCAGCAGACGGTCCACATCTGCCATATGCAAACCCGTCGTAGGCTCATCCAGAATGTAAATGGTCCGACCGGTACTGCGCCGACTCAGCTCCGTAGCCAGTTTTATCCGCTGCGCTTCCCCGCCGGAAAGAGTGGTGGCGGGCTGCCCGAGCTTGATATACCCTAAACCCACATCCTGCAAAGTCTGGAGCTTGCGTTGAATCTTCGGCACTGCCTGGAAGAAAGAAAGGGCCTCCTCCACAGTCATGTCTAAGACCCGGGCAATATTTTTCCCTTTATAGTGTACTTCCAGGGTCTCGCGGTTATATCTCTGCCCATGGCAAACCTCGCACGGGACATACACATCAGGCAAAAAATGCATTTCAATCTTGATAATCCCATCCCCATGACAGGCTTCGCAGCGCCCACCCTTGACATTAAAGCTAAACCTGCCCGGCCTATACCCGCGCATTTTAGACTCCGGCGTCTGGGAAAAAAGCTCGCGGATGAAATCAAAGACCCCGGTATAGGTGGCCGGGTTGGAGCGCGGAGTGCGACCGATCGGAGATTGGTCAATGTCAATGACCTTATCCAGATATTCCATACCCTGAATTTTCGTGAAAGTCCCGGGGCGCTGGCGCGACCCGTTTAAGCGGGCGGCCAGGCCTTTATAAATAATGTCATTAACCAAGGTACTCTTGCCCGACCCGGAAACCCCGGTCACACAGGTAAATACCCCGAGCGGGACTTCCACATTAATTTCTTTGAGATTATTCTGTTCAGCACCCAGGACTTTGAGCCACTTCCCATTCGGAGCCCGGCGCACCAAAGGCACGGGAATCTTTTTCTTCCCGCTCAAATACTGGCCAGTGACGGACTCCGGAGTATTAAGAACTTCCTCCAGTGTCCCCTGAGCCACCACCCGACCGCCATGCGCTCCCGCGCCCGGGCCGATGTCAATGATATGATCAGCAGTTAACATTGTATCTTCATCATGCTCCACCACCAACAGGGTGTTGCCCAGGTCACGCAGGCGTTTCAAGGTGGAGAGCAAACGGGCGTTGTCCCGCTGATGCAGCCCAATACTGGGTTCATCGAGGACATAGAGCACTCCCATCAGGCTGGAGCCTATTTGCGTGGCCAAACGAATGCGCTGGGCCTCCCCTCCGGAAAGCGTGCCCGCAGCCCGCCCAAGCGTTAGATAGTCCAAGCCCACATTAGCCAAGAATCCAAGGCGCTCCCGGATTTCCTTCAGGACCTGGTGGGCAATCGTCTGCTCTTTATCCGTAAGCTTTAAAGATTCTAAGAACTTCAAACCCCCAGTAACCGGGAGGCGGGTCACGTCGTCGATGGATTTGCCGCCAACCTTTACTGCCAAAGCCTCCGGTTTAAGACGTTTGCCCTGACAGACCGGACAAGAGCGTTCACTCATATACTGCTCAATCTCCGTGCGTACCATATCTGAGCCTGACTCACGGTAGCGCCGCTCAAAGTAAGGAACCAGGCCTTCGAAGGGCGCATTATAAATCTTTACCTGATCAAAGATATTATGATAGCGAAAACGCACCGGCACCTTGGTGCCGTGCAGGAGGGAGTGCCACTGGTCCTCACTTAAATCTTTCAGGGGAGTACCCATGCTGAACTCTAAGGCCTGGGCCACTGCCTCCAGCAGCTGCGGATAATAATCGGAAGCGGAGCGGGCCCAAGGCGCAATCGCGCCTGCGTTCAGGGCTTTGCGCCGATCCGGAATCAAAAGGTCCACGTCGATTTCGAGATTGGCTCCGAGTCCGGTACAGGCGGGGCAAGCCCCAAAAGGACTGTTGAAGGAAAACAGACGCGGAGATATTTCCTCTAAGGCAATGCCACACTCCGGGCAGGCGAAGTTTTCGCTGAAAAGCACCTCTCCGCCGTCGACCCTGTGCGCGATCACATTTCCTTCTCCCAACTGAAGAGCAGTCTCGAGGGAATCAGCCAGGCGCGGAGCACCGTCTGGTTTGAGGGCGATGCGGTCAATTATTACTTCAATGGAGTGCTTCTTGTTCTTCTCCAGTTTAATATCGTCATTTATGTCGAAGGTTTCTCCGTCCACCCGGACTCTGACATACCCGGCCTTGCGGATCTCCTCCAAGACCTTGGCGTGTTCCCCTTTTTTCCCTTTAACCACCGGAGCCAGGATCTGCAGGCGCGTCTTCTCCGGCCAAGCCATGATCTGGTCTACCATCTGCTGCACGGTCTGGCGGCTGATTTCCCGGCCGCAGCGGGGACAATGGGGATGCCCGATTCGGGCGTACAACAGGCGCAAGTAGTCATAGACTTCGGTAACCGTGCCCACCGTGGACCTCGGGTTGCGCGAGGCGGTCTTCTGGTCGATGGAGATCGCCGGGGACAGCCCTTCGATATAATCCACATCAGGCTTGTCCATTTGCCCCAAGAACTGGCGGGCATAGGCAGAGAGAGACTCGACATAGCGCCGCTGACCCTCGGCATAAATTGTGTCAAAGGCTAACGAAGACTTGCCGGACCCTGAAAGCCCGGTGATCACCACCAGCTTGTCGCGGGGGATGTCAACATCAATGTTTTTTAAGTTGTGGGCGCGGGCACCCCGCACTTTCAAGTATTCTTGACTCATAAATCCTCCAGATAATAACTATAATGACCGAAATACAGGCCCTCTCACCACGCGCCGGAGCTACTCGCTTGTCGACTTCGCTAACGCATCCGAAACCCCTTTGTATTACTGCATGTGAACCGTCGGTGCGTCTTAACGCTACGCCGACTACGCTCGCTTAACGCTCCTTTGCTCAGACGGTTCGCTAAGCCTGTATTTCGGCATTAAATTTTGAGTCTTAATTTATCGCCTTGGGCTTTTGCGGGCGTCGTAGCGGGAACTGCGGCGCTGGGCAGGCAGGCGCAGCTTGTTTTCTTCCCCTTTGAGTTCGATCATGAGGTCACGGATTTCGGCAGCTCTTTCGAATTCAAGGTTCTTGGCTGCTTGGCGCATTTCCTGTTCCAGGGTGCGGATGGCAACTGCTAATTCATCAGGAGAAAGCTTGCCCCCGTACGCCTGTTTCTTCTCTGCTACCATAGTTGCTTCCGGTGCCTCGTGCACAGGCTTGCGTATAGTCTGCGGGATAATGCCCATTTTTTCATTATGTGCTCGCTGCATCTTGCGCCGCCGTTCTGTTTCGGAAATAGCTGCGCTCATAGAATCGGTCATCTTATCCGCATACATAATAACCTGGCCATTGGCATTGCGCGCCGCCCGCCCGATCGTCTGGATCAGGGAACGCTCGGCGCGCAGGAACCCTTCTTTATCGGCATCCAAAATTGCCACCAACGAGACTTCCGGCAAGTCCAACCCCTCGCGCAGAAGATTGATCCCCACAACCACATCGACCACCCCGAGCCTAAGCTCGCGCAGGATTTCAACTCGCTCCAGGGTGGTAATATCTGAATGGAGGTACTTTACCTTGAGATCCAGGTTTTTGAGATAATCAGTTAGTTCTTCCGCCATCTTTTTGGTCAGAGTAGTTACAAGGACTCTTTCCTGGCGGGAAATGCGCTTATTGATCTCACCCACTAAATCATCAATCTGCCCTTTACTCGGACGCACGAACACTTCAGGGTCTAAAAGCCCGGTCGGTCGGATTATTTGCTCAACCAACACGGGGCAATGCTCGAGTTCGTAAGGGCCCGGGGTAGCACTGACATAAATGCGCTGGGGCACAAGCCGCTCAAACTCCGCGAACTTCAAAGGGCGGTTGTCGAGAGCGGAAGGGAGGCGGAACCCGAAATCTACAAGCGTGGTCTTACGCGAACGATCCCCTTCATACATGCCGCGCACCTGGGGCAGAGTGACATGGGATTCATCCACGAACAGGAGAAAATCCTCGGGAAAGTAATGGAGCAAGGTATAAGGGGTCTCCCCTGGTGCCCGGAAAGTGAGGTGGCGGGAGTAATTCTCCACGCCGTTGCAAAAGCCCATTTCCCTGAGCATCTCCAAGTCATAGCGCGTCCTCTGCTCCAGCCTCTGCACTTCCAATAGCTTGTTTTCTCCCTTAAGATAAACAAGCCTCTCCTCAAGTTCTGTTTCAATGTTATCACACGCCACCAGCAGTTTATCGCGGGCAGTCACATAGTGGGAGTTCGGGAAAATAGAAACATGTCGGCGCTCACCCAGGATCTCCCCCGTGAGTACGTTTATCTCATAAATATGCTCGATCTCGTCTCCGAACAGCTCTATCCGGATTGCCTGTTCCGAGGCTGAGGCAGGATAGATCTCGACCACATCCCCGCGCGCGCGGAACGTACCACGCACAAAGGCAATGTCATTGCGGTCATACTGGATGGATACCAACTTGCGCAAAATTTCATCGCGGTCGAGCTCCTGACCTTGGCGCAGGGAAAGCACCAAATCGCTGTATTCATCAGGTGAACCCAAACCGTAGATACAGGAGACGCTGGCAACCACAATCACGTCCCGCCGCTCAAACAGGGACGCCGTGGCCGAGTGGCGCAGTTTCTCGATCTCATCATTGACCGAAGCGTCTTTTTCAATATAAGTATCGCTGGAAGGGACATAAGCTTCCGGCTGATAGTAGTCGTAATAACTCACAAAATATTCAACGGCGTTTTCCGGGAAAAATTCTTTGAATTCACTATAGAGCTGGGCCGCCAACGTCTTGTTGTGCGCCAATATTAACGTGGGTTTGTGCACTTTGGCAATGATGCTCGCCATTGAGTAAGTTTTTCCTGACCCGGTAACCCCTAAAAGAGTTTGGTGCCTTTTTCCGTCCCTAACACCCCGCACTAAGCACTCAATGGCCTGAGGCTGATCACCGGACGGTTCGTACGGAGCGCACAGATGAAATTCCATCTCTAATCTGACTCCTTGCATGGATAAATTTAACTTGCTTATAACTCGTAGTCAATCTAAATTAAATTATATCACTCCCGGGAGCAAAGAGCCAAACGGGAAAATCAGGCAGAGCAAAAACCGGGAGATTCCCGGATTTTGCTGGTAATGACATAATAATTATTATTGACTACCGCCATCACTGTTATTTTTATTATCCTTTTCTTGTCCTCCACCGTTGCCGGTTTGCCCTGATTTCTCTGCTTTTTCCTGGCTCCCGCTTTGCCCTTGATTCTGCATTAGCATTTCCGGCGGAATAGTCCGGACTTGCTCATTCGCAGTTTTTTCCGTGCCTATGACCTTGCCCTGGGCATCCAAGTATTCCCTGGTTGTCTCCGTCTTTACTTTTTCCGTAACCTTCTGGACTCCGGCCGGTACACCGGTCGCGTTCTGGTTCTGGCTTTGTCCCTGAGACTGGTTTGTTCCCTGAGCTTGACTTTTGCTCCCCGCCTTGTCTTGTTTGCCCTGGTCCTGTTGACCTTGCTGTCCTTGCTGTCCTTGCTGTCCTTGCTGCTGTGCTGCTTTTTGCTCTTGAGCTGCAGCGCTTAAAGTCGTTGTATAGCTTTTCTGTACGAGTGCCATGTTCTCAGCCGTAACTGACTTAACCGGCAGAACTTTGGCTGGAATCTCTCCCTGTTCACTTGGGACTGAGTTTGTTATGTCCAGGGGTTCCTTTTTAACTATTTTTTGCGCCCATTGATAGGCATTTACCCCCAATAAATAGGGGGAAGTATCAACATCCGCAATTTGTCCACCGGCGGCCATCCTCTGCAAAGACTGAACATTGGCCTGGCCGCTGACTAAAAACACCTTGTCAGCCAGCTGCAGCTGTTTCAAAACCTCTGAGGCTTGGGCAGCCAGTCTCTCTGTCTGTGCCAACACACCCTGAACTTTGCCCGGGTTCTTCTGCAGGTAATCGATAAAACTCTGCCTGGCAACAGATTCTGAACCGGGAGGGCTGCCGATGATGATTACCACGATTTTGGGATTTTTGGCTAAAACACCTTTGGCTC
>DAHVVW010000133.1 GCA_027357125.1 Clostridiales bacterium | reverse complement strand
TTTCCCTTTGCAAGCAGTTCTATCGTTTAGTTCTAATTGAGTTTGCTCAAATCTGAATTCACTCTATCAGAAAATATATTCCAAAAAATATTTCGGATTAGCTGTCGAAACATTGACACTTCGTCTTGCATACAATATAATACATTATAATTAAATCTTCAAAAGCTATGATGGAGAAAAGTAAGTGGCTTGCAGCTTTTCAGGGAGGAAGAGTCGTTGACTGAAAGCTCTTCTATGGATGTAACCGCTGAAGTTCCCTCCGGAGCTTCCGGCTGAACACAAAAGTAGGCTAGGACGGCCCTTCCCCGTTAGAAGGAAGAGGGTATCGGATTTCGGTCCCGTACCTGGTTAAGCGGGCTTTTAGGCCAAGTTGGGTGGTAACGCGAGTAACTTCTCGTCCCTGCAGGGATGAGAAGTTTTTTTATTTGCGCTCAGCCTAATCATAGTGCCAAGCCTAGTTCGGCAAGTCGCAGCAGATAGCGCCGAACGACGCCGCCAAGCTTGCCGGGACCTGAGATTCCCGCACCTTTTTTACGAGCGGGCCTCATTTGAGGCCAAGTTGGGTGGTACCGCGGAAGTCCACGGCTTTCGTCCCATTAAAGGGATGTTAATGCCGTGGACTTTTTTAATTGAGCTAAAATAAAAGGAGGTTGCTTCATATGCAAAATCTACCATTAGCCGGGTACAAACCTGAAAGAACTGAGATTGCCGTTAGGGACACAAATATTGGGGGACGGGATATTATCCTGATGGCCGGCCCGTGCGCCGTTGAGTCCGGACCTCAGATGCACCAAGCCGCCGCAGCCGTGAAACAGGCCGGGGGCACTGTCCTCCGAGGCGGAGTTTATAAACCCCGTACTTCCCCCTATGCCTTTCAGGGTCTGGGCCGAGAAGGCCTCACCCATTTAACCGCTGCCGCTAAAGAACATGACTTGTTGACAGTTACTGAAGTAATAGATCCCGCTAGCCTGGAGGAAGTGCTGAATCATGTCGATATCATACAGATCGGTGCCCGCAATATGCAGAACTTTCAACTCCTTAAACTCGCCGGACAATCAGGAAAACCGGTTATCTTAAAAAGAGGGCTGTCGGCTACGATTGAAGAATGGCTCTCAGCCGCAGAATATATCCTGGCCGAGGAAAACCCCAACGTAATTTTGTGTGAACGTGGGATTCGCACTTTTGAAACCAGTACCCGCAACACCTTTGATCTTAGTGCCATTGCCGTAATCAGGAAAATGTCCCATCTCCCGGTCATCGTTGACCCCAGCCATGCTGCCGGGCACAGAGAGTACGTTCCTGCCTTGTCTAAGGCTGCCGTCGCAGCCGGAGCGGACTGGCTACTAGTCGAGATGCATCCCCATCCGAAAGAAGCTAAAAGTGATGGTGTCCAGTCCTTGACTCCAACAGAACTACAACAATTGGCCGCCGATTTAGTCACAGTCGCAGCTTCTGTTGGCAGAACTATGGTAGGCACCGGCTCCGGCTTAGATTCCTTGCGCTCGAAGATAGACTCGATCGACAGCGGGATTATTGAACTCCTGGCAGAACGGATGCACGTGGTAAAACTGGTTGCCCGTGAAAAAAGCCCTGACCGCATTCGGGACCACAACCGTGAACAGGAAATAATTCAGCGTTTAGGCCGGATCGCAGCCGAACTGCAATGCCCTGCAGACCTGGTGCGCGAGATCTATGCTCTGATCTTTGACCACGCCATCAAAACCCAGCTGCAGGACAAAGCCCACAGGCTGGACTCCATGGCCTACGGGCGTTAAGTCAAACACGCGCTAAGCTCGTACAACTTGATGTTCATACGAATAACATTTGCCCGAAAGGAGTATTACGTCCATGCCAAGCATCGGTTATCTCGGGCCTCAAGGAAGTTTTTCCGAAGAAGCACTGCTCAATTTTCTCGAAATCAGGGATCAGGCACATCCCACGACTTGGGAACTTCGCCCCTATAATTCGATCAGAGAGGTTTTGCTGGCCTGTGCCCGCGTGGAAACAACTTTCTCGTTTGCCCCGCTGGAGAATTCCTTGGAAGGACAAGTAGGAGCTACCATGGACACTCTCAAACAGGCAGATAACTTATTAATCGTAGGAGAATTTGTCCATCCTGTCTCGCAATGCCTGCTGACATCCCAGCCCTTGGGCTGGGATGAAATAAGCCGCGTCTACTCACATGAGCAGGCTCTCGGGCAATGCCGGGAATTTCTTACATCCCACCTGCCCCATGCCGAACAGATACCCCGTGCCAGCACGGCTGAGGCCGCGCGTGAAGTTGCGCAAGCGCAAAAAAACTGGGCTGCTATCGGCCCGCGACGAGCCGCCGACCTTTATAACCTTCACTGCCAGGCCAGAGGAATTCAGGACGCTTCAGCCAACGCTACCCGTTTTGTCTTAGTAGGCCAAGATATCCCTCCCCGCTCAGGCAATGATAAAACATCTTTAATTATAACAACGGAAAACTCACCTGGCGCACTTTTTCGGGTGCTGCAGGAGTTTGCTGAGCACGGCCTCAATTTGACACGAATTGAGTCCCGCCCCTCCAAGCAAAAACTCGGAGAATACATTTTCTTCATCGATGTCGAAGGACATGTTTCCTTCCCACCCTTGAAGGAAGTTCTCCAAATCCTCAAAGATAAAAAACTGTTGCTTAAAGTCTTAGGTTCTTACCCCATGGCTAAAACACCTCTTAGTTAACCTCAGGTCAACTCAAAGATATAGCTTGTCGTACGATGCTTCTCAAATTAGAAAGTCTCGGTTTCACTAATTATCTTCCCAAGGGTGCACCGCACCCCCTTTTAGTTTTGGGGCAACCGAGTACTTGAATAGTTGCAAATTTTTTCTTTTTACTTTAGGTAGAGATGCAATTTTTGCTTACACCAGAAGGATAAAAAGGATACACGTGGAATAATGAATATTTATACCCGTAATTTGAAAAAGGGAAACTTTGTCAAGTAAAGCAACTAAAAGCGGATGAAGGAGGAAAACCAGATGTCAAAACGGATCGTTCATACCTCAAAAATGGCCTGGATCTTAGACCCTAAAGAGCCAATGCTTGGTCCGGTATCCGACGGAGGGACCATTGTCGCCCGGGTTTCGCCGGGATGTTGGGGAGCGATGATCACTCCGGACTATGCTAGCGGGCATGAGGTGACCCACCCGATTGCCGTTGAAGGAGCCGAGATAGGAGACACAGTTTGCTTGAAAATTAAAAAGGTCAATGTCTTGTCCCTGGCTACCACGTCCGGAACAGATGATTTTGTGGAAGAGAACTATATCGGGGATCCTTTCGTGGCGAAACGGTGTCCCGGCTGCGGCGAGATTAACCCAAAAACCTATCTGGAAGGGATCGGGGAAGACGCCATTAAATGTGCCAAATGTCATACCCCGGTAAAGCCGTTTCACTTGGATAATGGTTATACCATGCTATTTAATGAGCAGCGCTCGATTGGGATCACCGTTCCACCACAGGAGGCCCGGGAGATCGCGGAACAGGCCTATCAATTCAGCGCCATTCCCCCGGAATCCTGCCAGTATTCCTCAAATATCTTGGCTAAAGGAGACATCCCAGGTATCCTGACCCGTGTGCGGCCCATGGTTGGGAACATAGGATCCTGCCCTGCGGTTGCCCTGCCGTCTTCCCATAACGCCGGGGATTTTGGCAGTTTCCTGTTAGGGGCACCCCACCAGTATGCGGTAAGCGAGGAAGAGCTGGGACAAAGAACGGACGGGCATATGGATGTCAACGAAGTGCGGGAAGGGGCTATGCTCATCGTACCGGTCAAGGTTCCCCAGGCCGGGATTTATGTGGGAGATGTCCATGCCATGATGGGGGATGGGGAAATCGCCGGGCATACGACCGATGTAGCGGCTGAAGTGATTTTGGAAGTTCGAGTTGTTAAGGGGCTAAAACTCGATGGACCGGTCATCCTTCCCCGTTCCGAGGATCTGCCTCATCTGGCTCGTCCCTACACGGAAGATGAAAAGCATCAGGCGGAACAACTGGCCAGGAGTTATGGTTTCCAGGTGGAGACCGAGATGTACCCGGTCCAAGTCGTCGGTTCCGGAGCGGATCTTAACAAAGCCACAGCCAACGGTCTCGAGAGAATGGCTGCTCTCACGGGTCTGCCTCTGGCTGAAGTGAAAAACAGAGCCACCATTACCGGGGATATCGAAATCGGCCGCTTGCCGGGCGTTGTACAGGTAACCATGCTCACTCCGGCCGGCATCCTGAAACAGCGCGGGCTCCTCGAACTTTATCATGAACAGTATCCGTCAACCGATGCTTGATCAGGTACTGTCAAGAATCAAGCCATTAAGTCATCCATTGAATCATTGAATCATCCTTTCGGGGATGGTTTTTTTGTGCCCACTCTAGAATCATTTCAGATGATATTCTTTTATCTTATTGTAGAGAGTGGTGCGGGAAATGCCCAAATGTTTTGCTGTTTTGCTTATGTTCCCACGAAATTGAGCCAGCGTTTCAACCAGATATCTTCTTTCTTCAGGTTCCCCCAGGCTTTTAATCTTAAAGGCAGGAGTATAGCTTTTACTAAGTGTCACGTCATACTGGTACATTACATAATCCGGCAGGTGCCTGATAGTAATTACAGGAGAGTTTTCGGCCACATAAAAAGCCCGCTCCACGACATTCCTCAGTTCGCGTACATTTCCGGGCCAGTTGTGTTTTGAAAGAATTTTTATTGCCCCTTCCTCGATAACTTTGGGAAGTGATCCTGAGGTCGCATTTAACTCCGCGAGAAAGTTTTCCACCAGTTCAGGGATATCATCGATCCGTTCCCGCAAAGGAATGACTTCAATTGTAAAAACATTAAGCCGGTAATACAGGTCACCTCGGAATGAACCTTTATAAGCTATTTCTTCAAATATGTTTGTATTGGTAGCGGCGATAATCCGTACATCAATTGGAATTGGTTCATATCCTCCCACCCGGACTACTTCACGTTCTTGTAAGACACGCAAAAGTGTTGATTGTAATTCTAAAGGCATGTCGCCAATTTCATCAAGGAATAAGGTTCCCCCGTTTGCCACCTCAAACTTGCCGGGACTACCCCCTTTCTTAGCGCCTGTAAAAGCTCCGTCTACATATCCGAACAATTCGGCATTAATTAAATCCCGGGGAATGGCCGCACAATTAAGGGCTACGAAAGGTTTGTTTCTCCTGGCGCTTTCATTGTGAATAGCTCTTGCAAAAAGCTCCTTTCCTGTTCCGCTTTCGCCAAGTATTAACACGTTAGCATTCATTTTTGCCGCGGATTTTGCCAGGTTAACCGCCCGTAGGAACCTTTCGTTTGAACCAATTATATCTTTGGTCTCAATATTCCGTTTATCCTTAAAAAGGATATGCGCAGCTTCATTAGAATATTGTTTCATGTAAACATAGAAATATGGCTCGGAGATAAGTACACGCAACTCAAAAATAAGGTCCGCAATCCTTCGCCTTAAGAACATCTCCTTGTCTAGGGAGCTTTGACCGTTAAGGTCTTTTAAAACTGTCCTGATAAAATCGTACTTTGTTAGGAGCTGCTGCCCCATTTCGTTAGTAAAAACAACTTCATTCCCTTTGAGGACAAACAGACTTTCCGGAAGAAAACTCGTAATGTCGCTTAGGAGCCTGCCCTTATCTGTTTCTGTACTGGATTTGTCCACGATTTCCAGGGAGCATTCAACGATTTGGGTAAAAAAACTGATTAAACCTCCTATATCTATATCTATATCTAAGGTGGTATTATTTGCTTCCAAAAAGACACCTAGTACTCCCTGTAGAGTTCCAGTATTCCCCTTCACAGGAATGCCGATGGAAATCCATTCCATCAATTCAGGATATTTATGCTCATTTCCCCGGGTGACAGCGGTCATATGTCCAGTTATGGCTAGACCAATGCCAGATTCCTTAAATGGTGGAGAGGTCCAATAGACACCCGGTTGTAGTTGAAGAGCATCTTTACTGTCTTCTAGTTTATTATCCCACAGTTCCAATAGAACCCCTTCAGTATCGAAAAAGGCAAATACATGAGGGAAAAGGCGTACCGCCTTTCTAAACTGTTCAATCAAGGTTTCGTATTGTTTGAGCTTTTTTTCCAGTTCATAATTTGTTACCACCCGGTATCTTTCATGGCTAGGGGCTGAAAACAGTTGCATAAAAAAGGGGA
>DAHVVW010000132.1 GCA_027357125.1 Clostridiales bacterium | reverse complement strand
GCAAAATGTTTTTCCGCGGCCAAAAGTACTCTGGACCGGACACATCTTATGAAAACGAAGCTTGGGCACCGGAAACTGAATCAGTCGGGCTCTTTCGCAAACACCGGGCCACAGCAGAGGAACAAGTATCCTCATCTTCCGGTCCCCAATAACACTAGGGCCCAGTTCCTGTGAACCGGGCCCTCATCTATTAAATACTGATAAATACTAATTAGCTTGGGGGGGCAAAGAATGAATCAGTTTAATAACAGTAACGTTCCTTCTCCCCACCTTTTCCGGTACAATGGCGTCCGGACCGCCTTTCCTGGGGGGTACCCGCCCACAAACCCTCTTCCAAGCTATACTCCGCTTTCCAGACGTCCACCGGGTTATTCCCCTCCCACGCTTAACCCATCCCCTTACTCTAATCCTTCCCCTTACCAATCATCTTATCCATATCACTCACCCTTCCAATCGGTTCAAGCCTTTCCTAACCATTCTGCCTATCCCAGGCCCGCGGCCTATTCTAATACCCAGTCTTATTCAACATCTTATCCTGTGCAAAGTCCTGGGACTTCTTTGTCTCCTTTTCCTGAACTTATACCCGCCGCTTATGGCGTAACCGCTTGGCCCAGCAGAAATGCTATCCCCCCGATTTCCGACAAAGGACTCGAGGCAATTCTAATTGCAATTTTGATCTTGGTTGCGCTCGATCTTGCCATAGTGCGCCCACATAAAGAAAACTAGGCCCCTCCTTCTACGTTTCCCACCCGTTCCCTAATCGTGGCTGACCACTTGCCACAGCGATCCCCCCAGCGGGCCAGAGTCTCTTTTTCCTGCAAGATCTCCACCACCTCACAGTGATTAGCACAGCCATTGCAGTCAAAACTGCGAGCCTGAAAATTACTCTCTGCTAATTGTAGACCGCGGAAACGGGTGTGGTCCTGACCGAGCGCGCTTACCTTCTCTTGGGCCAAAAACGCTGCGCCCAAGGCACCCATGACCGCAAAATGCTCGGGCACGATTATTTCCTGCCCCAGCTCCTGTTCAAAGGCTTGCCTAATCCCGGGATTTGCTGCTACTCCCCCCTGGAAGAGGATGGGTCCCCGGATTTCTTTATTTTTGCCGACATTATTAAGATAATTGCGTACCATCGCTTGGCACAGACCTGCCAAGATGTCAGGCAGAGGATGCCCCAGTTGTTGTTTGTGAATCATATCTGATTCTGCAAACACGGAGCAGCGTCCGGCAATACGGACTGGGTGCTCGGCCTGCACAGCCAGTGGCCCGAACTCCTCAATCGGAATCCCAAGACGGGAAGCTTGCTGATCGAGAAAAGAACCTGTCCCGGCAGCACACACGGTATTCATCGCAAAATCCACTACCACCCCGTCACGCACGATAATTATTTTAGAATCCTGGCCACCGATTTCTAAGATGGTCTGCACTCCTGGGTGAGCGCGCGAAGCCGCTACTGCATGTGCGGTAATTTCGTTTTTGACCACATCGGCCCCCACTAAGGTTGCGGCTAGCTGGCGGGCGCTCCCGGTAGTTCCCACTCCGATAATTTCCGCTTCCGACCCGATTTGCTCGCGCAGAATCTTTATTCCCTCCTGAACCGTGTGCATCGGCCGCCCTTGTGTTCGTAAATAAAGAGCCTGTTCAACCTGGTTATCCCAGCGCAGCAACACTAAATTCGTACTGACTGAGCCCACATCCACCCCCAAAAAATATCTGTTTTGCGTAGGCAAGACTACACTTCCCTTCAATTTCGTTTTCTCAGTTATTTAACGGGAATTCTTATCCTCATATTGCTAGCGCATCGCTCTTACACGCTAGTATGCCCAACTCCTATCCAGTCGAACTGTTCATCTATCTTACTGGGATTTAGCGTCTTTAACTCTTACATGCGGAGCAAACCCGTTACCTTTGCGCTCAATCATGTCTAAAAACGCTTCCACCCTCGTGATGAGTCCTGCTTCCCCGCTGTGCTCATCAAGGGTTAGCACCATATAGGGCTTATGATTGGCGCGAGCACGGCGTGCCAACATATCCTGAGTCATAGAATCCGTGCCGCAGCCAAAACACGAGAGATATATTACCCCGTCCACATAAGTATTGGCCGCATATGAATGCCCCGCTCCCAGCAGGCGCTTGCCCTGACTCCAAAAGAGGGGTTTGCGCAAATCCTTAAGATTATCCTCGATCTGGACTTGCTCCACATTTTCCATAAACACGAGCTTGGCCTTAGCCTTTAATTTAGCCAGCAAATTGAGATTGCCATAAGACTCGTAAGTTAAATACGGATGCCCAATTAAGGCAATAGTTGGACGTCGTTCAGAGTGCGGCAAGCGTGTGCTTCCTTCTTCAGAGCCCCTGACACTATCGTCCCTCGCAATCTCCAACTGCGCTGTAGGCTGGGTTTTAGCCGCCGAACTGCTTAAGCTTTCAAAGTGCTCCATGCTTTCCACAAAAGTCCGCCCGGCCCGGCGCATCTCTTCATATTCTCGCTGATACTCTTGCGCCCGGGCGAAAGCAACTCGTACTTCGGACTTACTCTTATTAAGCTCTGCTCCCAGCTTCTCTAAAGACTTTTGAACCTGAGCCTTTCCTTCCCGCCAATTAACCGTGACGGTTAATACGCGCAAACCATCCGGAACTGCTGCCAGCACACTTTCCGGAAGGCCGAGGATTTTCGGGCACAGATAAGTCTTCTCCTCGATACTGACCATCCGCGGCAAAAACACGGCTTCAATATCAGGCGAGAAAGATGCCAAATGTCCGCTTAAGATCTTAATCGGCAGGCAAGTATCATCACTTGCCTTTTTTAATCCTTTTTCCAAAATTGCCCGGTTGGTAGGAAGAGACACTTGAAGCTCAATTCCTAAGGCTTCAAAATACCCTGCCCAAAAGGGAAATGTATCAAAGTAAAATATCGCGCGTGGAAAACCGATTTTCAAAGAATCACCCCCAGTATTACTCTTTGCGCCCCTCAGGCTGCCGGATACGGTCAAGCGGCTTCAGGACGCTGGGACGCTTATTTTTGATAGGTACCGGAGACCGAACCAGGATTGTACCCAGCGCTTTCAAATCAAGTGGGATAAGCGGCCACAGATAAGGAATCCCAAATGACTTAGTCCGTAATAACAAGAAAAAGACCAGAAAAATCCCTATGAAAAAACCGGTGAAATTGAAAAAGCCCGTTAGCATGATTAAGAAAAACCTGACGAGCCTGTTGGCCTGAGCCAGTTCATAGCTGGGCGTTGCAAACGAACCCACTGCCGAAAATGCTACATACATCACAACTTCCGGAACAAAAAACCCGGCTTTAATCGCAACATCACCCATCATAAAAGCCGCAATCAAACCGAGGGCCGTAGCCAGCGGGGCCGGGGTGTGAATCGCAGCCATGCGCAAAAGATCAACAGCTAAATCAGCCAAGACAATCTGGGGGAAGAGCCCAATCTTGACCTGCTTCTCCACCCCGATAAACTGCAGCCACTCCGGCACCGCTTGCGGGTTCAAGGCTACTCCCAACCACAGCGGGAGCACAAACACGGAGGCAAAAATACCGATAAACCTGACCCAGCGCAAATACGCACCTACTATGGGCTCCTGGCGGTATTCTTCCGCATGCTGGACATGATGCCAGTAGGTAACAGGCGCAATCATCACGGACGGAGAAGTATCTACGATTATAATTACATTCCCCTCCAGCAAATGGATGGCGGCCACATCCGGACGCTCGGTATAGCGAACGCGCGGGAAGGGATTCCAGACTTTGCTTCCGAGGATGAACTCTTCCACACTTTTTTCGGCCATCGGAATCCCGTCTATCTTTATTTTCTGGATCTCTTCGATAATCTCTTTCACCATCTGGGGATTAGTTACGTCTTCAATATACATCACACACACATCTGTTTTGGAGCGACTCCCTACCTGAAGCAGTTTAGTCCTCAGCATAGGGTCACGCATCCGCCGCCGGATTAACGCAGTGTTAAAGACCATTGTCTCGGTAAAGCCATCGCGGGACCCGCGCGTAACCCGCTCGATGTCCGGTTCTTCCGAATTGCGGCTCGGGTAGCTTCGCAAATCTACAACGATGGCCTTGGGCTGACCCTCGACAAAAATCGCCATCGGACCGGAGAGAATAAAATAGATTACTTTATCCATCGTATCTATTTCAGACACCTGGAGATTAATTATCCTGCCCTTGACCAGCTTATCCAGGGCATTGACCACTAAATCCGCCCGCTCCAGGTCAATTAACGCGTCAAGGACAAGGCTCACTACCTGTGCATCGACCATGCCATTGACCGCATATATGGCCACTTTTTTGCCGCCGATTGTCATCTCCCTGAGCATGATATCGAAACTCTCCGGGACACCGAACTGCCCATTCAGAAAATCCACGTTTTCCTGATAATTCTTGCTCACAGCGATGTTTTTTTCACTTGGCGCATCCACTTAAAAGAATTCCCCCTTTAACTGCCCTAGCCCTTGGGGTTAAAAGTCACAGACACCAGATATCCAAAAAGTACAGCTGCAGCAATCCCGACAGCGGCAGCCTGCACCCCGCCGGAGAAAGCGCCAAGCAGACCGTTTTTGCTTACTGCTTCCATGGCCCCTTTGGAGAGGGTATACCCAAACCCGGACAAAGGCACCATCGCACCCGCCCCCGATATTTTAACGAGCGGAGCATACCAGCCTAAGGCCCCTAAAACAGCACCCCCGGTGACAAAAACGACAAGCATGTGGGCGGGCGTAAAGGACGGTTTGGTGAGATCCATTAGAAGTTGCCCAATCACACAAATAATGCCCCCGACTATAAATGCGGGAATAACCATCTCAAACATGTCTTTGCCCCCTTTACGCCTCAATCACTACTGCATGCCCGATTCCGGGTATTGATTCTCCTTGCTGTTGGGAGGTTGGACTGTGCAGTGCTCCGCTTCCAACCAAGAGTACCCTCTTTATCTCACCGGCCTTTAGGCGCTGCATGATATTGCCGGCAAAAACTACCGCTGAACAGGCACAGCCGCTCGCCCCAGCATGTACATCTTGGCTTGGGTTATAAATTAAGACCCCACAGTCCGTAAATTCCGGTCCGGAAACAATCCCGCTTCGCTTCAGCAGTTCCTGTGAGAGAGCCAGTCCTATCGTTCCTAAATCACCGGAGGCAATCAGGTCATAGTCCTGGGGCTGGCGGTTCAAATCCTTGAAGTGGTTGAGCAAAGTGTCGGCCACTGCCGGAGCCATCGCCGCTCCCATATTGCCTGTGTCTTTTTCTCCATAATCAAGAACCCTGCCGATGGTCGCAGCCGTAATTCGCGGCCCCACCCCGCTCTGTCCTAAAACTACACTTCCTGCCCCTGTCACAGTCCACTGCGCGCTCATCGACCTTTGCATCCCTTGCTCAGTCGGGAGCCGGTATTGGCGTTCCGCAGTTTCATGATGGCTAGACACCCCTACAAGGACATGACGGGCGAACTGACCATCAATCAGCATGCTCCCTACAGCCATACTGAGAGCCATCGTAGAACAAGCTCCGTAGAGGCCTATGTATGGTAAAGCCATCGTACGGGCGCTGAAATTCGAAGAAATAATCTGATTTAGCAAGTCTCCGGCCAGCATATAATCTACTTGATCTGTAGTCACACCGGACTGCTTCAGTGCTCCTTGCATAGTAGTCTCCAGAAGCTTGCTTTCTGCCCTCTCCCAAGATTTCTCCCCGTGAATATTGTCAGTCCAGACCTCATCGAAAGTCGTGCCCAAGGGGCCTTGCCCTTCCATTGGGCCCACTACGGAATATGAAGCTAGGATAACCGGCGGGGTACCGAAAACAACCGTCTGATTCCCTACACGTTTTAAGTTCAATCCGTTCACCCCCAGACCTAGGATTAATGGAGCATATAATAAATCAAACCCACCCCAATGGATGTGGCAATACCGTAGACCAATACCGGCCCGGCTATCATAAACAAGCGCGCCCCCACACCCATAACATACCCTTCCCGTTTGAACTCGAGAGCAGGGGACACGATGGAATTAGCAAACCCTGTCACCGGAATAAACGCGCCCGCTCCCCCAAATTTGCCGATCTCATCATAAACCCCCAAACCTGTCAACAGCGCCCCTAGAAAAATCAAAACAGCAGTTGTCACTGTCTGGGCTTCTGTAAGGGCCACCCCTCCCATTATCAAGA
>DAHVVW010000131.1 GCA_027357125.1 Clostridiales bacterium | reverse complement strand
AATATGCTATTAACATGTGTGAAGGGGATCAATCTATTACGTTGGAGCACCTTCCTCAAAGAATTTTTGCTTCTGACAGTGAGGCTAAAGCCAGCAGTAGAGAATATAGGGTAGAAAGTAGAGAATCCAAGGCTGGAACTGAACGAGTATGTTGGGAATCTCAATTGATTGAGCAAATGAAAGAAGATTATGGCGAGACGAGTTTTATCAGATATAAAAAAAATGTAGCTGATGATACAGAGTTCAAAATTAAAAACATGGAAAATGAGTTAATTCGGGATGCCTTAAAACGTTTCGGCACCTCCACTATCGGAAAAGAAAAAGCAGCTCGTTATTTGGGAATTAGCAGAGCTACTTTATACAGACGACTTAAAGAAATAGGTTAAGGCTCTTCTTTTTTAGCATTTTAAATCATGAGGAGTTGAAAAATCATATATCATATAGAGTTTTACTCAAAATCTACAAAGAAAACCCCCCGCAATGTTACAGGGTTTAAACTGTGAACCCTGTTCATTGCGGGGGTAAATTTTTATTGTCATACAGTTGGCTGCTATTCTTTCCCTGCGACAGTCTCCAGCAAAGCCGCGACACCCGGATAATCATACCCGAAAGCAAAGGCTTTCTGATTCAGAGCCAGGAGCTTTTCCGGGATGCGTGCTTTTAAGGCATCCTGCCACACTTCTTGTGGGAAATCCATAAAGCGGGCTAAGACTCCCATAAGCACAACATTGGTGGATTTCGCATTTCCGGCTGCGGCGGCGAGCTTAAGCCCGTCTATTTCCACGAAACGTTTTACTTTGTCTTTTAAGTTGGCGAGGATGGTGTCCGGATAGGTGGCCGCTCCGATTAAGACCGGGAGCGGGGAGATTTTCTGAGTGTTGGCGATGAGGACGCCGCCTTCGCGTAAAAAGTGGGCTGAGCGGTAAGCCTCGAGCTGTTCGAAGGCGATGATGATGTCCGCTTCCCCTTCATCGATCACCGGAGAGTATACTTCTTCCCCTAAGCGCACTTGGGTTACGACGGAGCCGCCCCGTTGGGCCATGCCGTGAATCTCAGACATTTTGACGGTGTACCCTTGGGCGAGGGCCGCATGGGTTAAGATTTTAGAAGCGAGGATGGTTCCTTGTCCGCCGACTCCGACTAAGAGGATGTTTAAGTTTGCCATTAGTTGGCACCCCCTTTGCTTAAAGCATTGAATTTGCAGACGTTGACGCAGAGCCCGCAGCCATTGCAGAGGGAGGGATCAACGACCGCGGTTTTGTTGGCTTCATCAAAGGAAAGGGCCGGGCAGCCGAGTTTCATACACATTTTGCAGGCTGTGCAGTCATGGACTTCGACCGGCGGTTCGCTGGTTTTGACGATGAGGGCGCAGGGCCTGCGGGTGATGATGACTGAGGGCTCTTTGGCCGCAACTTCGGTTTTTACGACTTCTTTGACATGGTCTAAGTCAAAGGGGTCAACTTCCGTTACCCGTTTGATCCCCAGAGCTTTGGCGAGAGCGACAAAGTCTACTTGAGGTGCGGGCGTGCCCATTAAGGTTTTCCCGGTGGCGGGGTTTTCCTGGTGTCCGGTCATGGCGGTGATGGAGTTGTCCAGGATGATGACGGTGGAGTTGCCGCCGTTATACACGACATCCATGAGTCCGGTGACCCCGGAGTGGAGGAAGGTGGAGTCCCCGATGACGGAGACTAACTTTTCCGCCATTTCCGGGTGCGCTTTTTCCAGGCCCAGGGCACCGGAGATGGAGGCACCCATGCAGATACAGGTGTCCATTGCTTCCAAAGGTGCCATGGTGCCCAGGGTGTAGCAGCCAATGTCCCCGGCGACGGTGAGTTTAAGCTGTTTTAAGGTGTAGAAGAGACCGCGGTGCGGGCAGCCCGGGCACATGACCGGCGGACGCACTGGGGCTTCGAAGGGCAGGATTTGAGCGTTCTTTTCTCCCAGGATTTTTTCCCGTACCATTTTGGCAGAGAGTTCGCCGTAGGGAGGAAAGAGTGCTTTGCCGGTGACTTCGAGGCCTAAGGCACGGATTTCTTTTTCTAAGTAGGGCTCGAGTTCTTCGATGACATAGAGCTTTTCGACTTTAGAGGCAAACTCTTGGATGAGTTTGGCAGGCAAGGGGTTAGTGAGCCCTAGCTTTAAGACAGAAGCGGTAGGCAATCCTTCTTTGATATATTGGTAAGAGATGCCGGAAGTGATGATCCCGATTTTGGGGTCATTCATTTCCAGGCGGTTGACACTTACCGTTTCGGCATACTCGGCGAGTTTGTGCATGCGCTCTTCGACCACGAGACGGCGGGCGCGGCCATAGGCCGGGATCATGACGTATTTTTTGGCGTCTTTCGCATACGCTTTTAAGGGCCGCTCCCCCGGGTCGTTTAATTCGACTAAACTTTGGGAGTGGGCGATGCGGGTGGTGGTGCGGACCATGACCGGCGTGTCGAACCCTTCCGAGATGTCTAAGGCGAGTCCGATCATTTCTTTGGCTTCCTGAGAATCTGACGGCTCAAGCATGGGAATTTTGGCAAAAGCGGCATAATAGCGGTTGTCCTGCTCGTTTTGCGAGGAGTGCATGCCCGGGTCGTCAGCAGATACTAAGATAAGTCCGGAGCGAACTCCGGTGTAAGCGACGGTAAAGAGCGGGTCAGCCGCGACATTGACCCCGACCATTTTCATGGTGACTAAGGTGCGGGCTCCGCCGATGGCGGCACCGACACCGACTTCCATGGCCACCTTTTCATTAGGGGACCACTGGCTGTAGATTTCCGGGTATTTGGCGAGGTTTTCGAGGATTTCCGTGCTCGGGGTTCCCGGGTAGGCGGCAGCAACGCGCACGCCATACTCATAGGCACCGCGGGCGATGGCCTCGTTGCCTGTCATTAAGGTTTTCATTTCCCTTTCTCTCCTCCCTGTTAAGACAGCAGAAACTGCAGACATATTGTACAATGCAAATCAGCAGACAGTTTGGCTTTTGAAACTTAAAGGAAAGGATAATGGCGGGGGCCATTTTCTGAATTTTTGGACCAATGTGGTCATATTGTATCAAAAAAAATCAAGAAGTAAAGGGGGTAAATTTTTTGAGAGTAAATTTTTTGAGGGTAATTCTCGGGTCGAAAAAAATGTTGAACAAAGGAGAGTGAAAACCGTTTAACCATATTTTTCACCCATCTAAGTTAAAATAATGACGTTTGACAGAATTCTTGCCCTGAATGTCTGAATCTTTTGATATCATTAGCTCAACACAGCAGAACTGTAAGAAACTGGACAGGGGGAGGTGCGGTTCAGAGTCGGAGAGGGTTAAACAGGGATGATGAGGAAGAATAGCCGGCGGGGGCCGCGCAGAACGGAACAATACCCAAATCCCTGGAAAGGAGCGCCGAGTGGTGTAGTCTGCAGCGGGTGCTCACAAATGATAAGACTCAGAGGAGGAGCAAAGAGAATGACATTGCCAAGTCCAGGCCAACGTATACTGATGGCTGGAAACAACGCCATTGCCCAGGGTGCTTACGAAGCCGGAGTGTATTTTGCTTCGGGCTACCCTGGAACTCCAAGCACGGAAGTATTGGAAATAATTTCACAGTATTCAGATATCCGTGCGCAGTGGGGTGCGAACGAAAAAGTAGCTTTTGATGAAGCGATGGGTGTAGCAATGTCCGGCAAACGGGCCTTGTGCTCCATGAAGTATGTCGGGCTTAATGTGGCTGCCGATTCCTTCATGGTATTTCCCTTCGCCGGAACCGTCGGCGGGTTTGTGGTGATTTCTGCGGATGATCCAGGAATGTACAGTTCCCAAAATGAACAGGACAACCGTTATTTCGCTCGCCTGGCCCAGGTGCCGATGATCGAACCGAGCGATCCGCAAGAGGCTAAGGACTATCTGAAATTGGCTTTTGAGCTGAGTGAACAATTTTCCACCCCGGTGCTCTACCGGACGTCCATGCGTGTCTCCCACAGCAAAGGTATGGTGACCGTGGGTGAGCGCACAGAGTCCGTAAGTGACAAGAAATTTGTTAAGGACGTCCCGAATTGGGTCGTGCCTATCTTCGCCAAGTCCCTGCGTGCCAAACTGGACGCTAAAATAGCAAGGATTACGGAGTTCGTTGAATCCTATCCGTACAATCGGATTGAAGACGGGAGCGGCAAGATCGGGATCATTACCAGTGGTGCCTCTTACACCTACGCCAAGGAAATTTTCCCTGACGCCCCAGTCTTTAAGCTCGCTCTTACTTATCCATTGCCCAAGCAGAAGATCCTCGACTTTTGCGCCCAGCACGAACAAGTATATGTCATTGAGGAATTAGAACCGTTCATGGAAGAGCAGATCCGCGCTTGGGGTGTCGGCAATATCGTAGGCAAAGACCGCCTGCCCCGGACGGGAGAATTCAGTGCGGACGTTTTGGCTAAGGCCTTCTTCGAAGAGGAACCGGTGACAGATTTTGCCGGAGAGTTTGACATTATTGCCCGTCCACCCCAGTTGTGCCCAGGTTGTCCCCACCGTGGGGCTTACCTGGCATTGAAAAAGGCCGGAGTTCTGGTTACCGGGGATATTGGCTGTTATACCCTGGGAGCGCTGCCGCCGCTGGGTGCTATGCACACATCCTTCTGTATGGGTGCCTCGATTGGGAACGCTTTCGGCTTTGAAATCGGGGGCACGGAGAAAGTGGCAGCGGTAATAGGGGACTCAACCTTTATCCACGGCGGGATTCCTCCCCTCATTGACGTCGTTTATAACGGGGGCAACACCACTACTTTAATCCTGGACAACAGAACGACGGGCATGACCGGGCATCAGGAACATCCGGCAACCGGCTTGACACTAAAGGGCCAAGAGGCCCCGCGCCTAGACCTTGTTGGTTTAGTTAAAGCCATCGGGGTTGAGCATGTGCAAGTGGCAGATCCGTTTAACCAAAAAGAAATGTATGCATCAGTTAAAGAAGCTCTTGATCATAACGGCCCGTCTGTAATCATCACCAACAGACCTTGTATTTTCGCCCGCGGTGAGAAAACCAGGCCGAAGACCCCGTATGTGATTAATGAGGATAAGTGCACGCAGTGCGGTGCCTGCCAGCGCATCGGCTGCCCCGGCGTCCTGCCCGGGGAGCAGCCGCGTATTGACGAGGTCACCTGTACGGGGTGTTCACTGTGCGCCCAGGCTTGTAAATTCGATGCGATTGGGCTAAAGGGGGATGCGTAATGTCGCAAGTAACTAATATTCTCCTCTGCGGGGTCGGGGGTCAGGGAGTGCTCCTGGCCAGCGAGGTTTTAGCCTTGGTTGCTGCCGAGGAAAAGGCGGAAGTCAAGCAAACGGAAGTGCACGGGGTCGCCCAGCGGGGCGGTAGTGTCGTAAGTCACCTGCGTTTTGGGGACAAAGTTTACTCCCCGACCGTACGTACCGGCACCGGGGATATCTTAGTCGCCTTTGAAAGATTGGAAGCTGTACGTTACGGGCATTATGTCAAACCTGGCGGTTTAATGCTGATCAACGATGTTGAAGTAATGCCAGGACAAATCGGAGATTATAAGCCCTATCCCAGCGGCATAATTGAATTTTTGGGGAATAAGGGCTTCGCCCTCCAATCAATCCCGGCTACCGCCAAAGCCAAAGAATTGGGAAATCCCCGCGTGAGCAGTCTGATCATCCTGGGCGCGTTGTCGGCACACTTGGATTTGTCGGCTAAAGCCTGGGAAGCCGTGATCAAAAGAAGAATTCCGGCGAAACTATTGGACGTTAACCTTAAGGCATTCCAAGCGGGGGTAGAGATCGGCAAGAGTATGGCCCAGGCCGCAGCGGCCGGTGCCTAATGAAAAAAAGGAGGGGCAAAGAGAGATGCGGGTAAAAAAACCAGTTACCGGGACAAAGCAATGCCTGATTTGGGACAGAGAGCATGAGACGATGCCTCGGCCCAAACTTGAAAAATTGCAACTTGAGCGCCTGCAGCGCACGGTTGAACGCTGTTACCAGCGCGTACCCTTTTACCGGGAGAAAATGGACGAGATGGGCGTAAAGCCTGAAGATATAAAAACACTCAAAGATGTGAGCAGGCTTCCATTTACGACCAAATATGATCTCAGAGAAAACTATCCATTTAAGATGTTCGCTGAACCCATGGAGCGCGTTGTACGCCTTCATGCCTCCAGTGGCACCACGGGCAAGCCGGTTGTCGCCGGATACACGGCCAAGGACCTTGACACCTGGGCTGAGCTGATTGCCCGCGTTTTGACTGCCGGTGGGGTAACGAATGCGG
>DAHVVW010000130.1 GCA_027357125.1 Clostridiales bacterium | reverse complement strand
GACAATACATTTAGGTACGCCTGTGGTACCGGAGGAATACATAATATATACCGGATGATTAAAGGGAACCTGGGTAAACTCAAGAACCAAACCAGCTTCCTTCACCAGGAAATCGTGATAAAGAACCGCTTTCGAGAGTTGACTGATGTCGGGCTCTTTTTCTGTATATGGCACAACAACGACCCGCTCCAGCGTCGGAATTTCCCGCATAATCCCAACGACCTTTTCCAGAGAATCATGTGTTTTGCCGTTGTAATAATAGCCATCAGTCGTAAACAAGACTTTGGGTTGAATTTGCCCGAACCGATCCAATACCCCTTTAATACCGAAATCAGGAGAACAAGAAGACCAGATCGCCCCGATACTCGTTGTCGCCAACATGGCCACAACAGTTTCGATCACATTAGGCATAAAGCCAGCTATCCGATCCCCCACAGTTACGCCCATCGACCGCAAGGACTTAGCCAAGCCCGCCACTTGATTATAAAGTTCGGCATAACTTAAACGTACCGGCGCAGTCATTTCACCTTTAAAGATAAGGGCAGTTTGCTCATCGCGAAAGCGCAATAGGTTTTCGGCAAAATTTAATTCCGCTCCCACAAACCAGCGGGATTTTAGCATATCCTGAAAATCCGCTACCACAAACTCATACTTCTTCGAGGCTTTGATTTCCCCGAATTCCCACATACTTTCCCAAAAAGCAGGTGAATTTTCGATTGACCAATTGTATAAATCATCATAGGTCTCAATATATTTGACGTACTTCTTATTTACATATTCCTGAAAACGGGTCATATTGGCGTTAGCAACCCGTTCTGCAGACGGTTGCCAAAGAGCTTCTTTCATCCCGCTTGCCTCCCTCATGCTACTTTTGACGTAAGCTAAGAATTTTGCGCGCTTCCTCGGGGGTAGCAACCGGTCGCTCCAGATGCTTGGCAATTTTCACCAGGCGTTCCACCAAGGGGGCGTTCCCTTCCGCCAGAACCCCTTTCCGGTAATAAATATTGTCCTCAAGCCCCGTTCGCACATGTCCCCCTAATAGAATACCCAGGGTATTCATGCCTAACTGATGCTTGCCCATACCGGAAATTGTCCAGGTTGCCGTTGGCGGGATTAAATCAAGAAGGAAGAGCAAGTTTTTAGCGGTTGCCGGCATTCCCCCGGAAACCCCTAAAACGAAATTGAAGTGTAAAGGATCATGAAGCAGTCCCTGCTGCACAAGGTTTAAAGCGTTTTGAACCATTCCGCTTTCAAATACTTCAATTTCCGGTTTAACCTGATAGGTTTGACAAACTTGGGCAAACTCACGAACCATGGGTAAGGGATTACTGAAAACCTCATCCCCGAAGTTGACACTTCCCGTACTAAGGGAAGCCATTTCCGGTGCCAAGGTTACGGGCTGGACCCTTTCCTCAGCGGTCATCCCCACGGCACCTCCTGTGGATACTTGAATAATGAGATCGGTTTCAACTTGAATGTAGGAAATCGCCTCGGCGAAAACTGCTTTGTCCTGTGTGGGGTTTCCTGTTTCATCGCGCATATGCAAATGGACAATAGAAGCGCCGGCATCGCGAACTCTTTTTGCTTCATTGGCAATTTCTCGTGGTGAAAGGGGAAGGTATGGGGTTTGTTGGCGCGTGACTTCGGCACCGACGAGGGCGGCAGTAATAATTAGCTTCTCCATAGGCTCACCTCCTAGGTGGTTCATGACGTTGTTTTTGCTTGGGCACCATGCAGGTTCCGGTTGCTCGACAGACTAAAATGGGTTTTTCAAGAATTTCAGCGGCGGAATCGCTGCCAGGTAGTGGGGCAATAACCTTTTTTGCTTCAAACCTCATGGTGCGCGATGTATTTCCATAATGCGTGATAACGCCTGTTGCTTCGATATAGTCTCCGGCTAAGACCGGGGCCAGAAACTCAATACTGTCATAGGCCACAAAGAGACCTTCATCCCCATCTGTATAGATGAGTAATTCGGTGGCCACATCTCCAAAAAGTTTCAGCATATGCGCCCCGTCTACTAAGCCACCGCCGTAGTGGGCATCTCCGGAACTGATGCGCAACCTGATTTTACTTTCGTACAACATTACCGCTCCTTACTTCTGAATTAATATCCGGTCAAGAACAAAGCTTGCCACATCCTCCGCATAGGTATCGGGACCGAAGCCGGCATCATAGCCTAACTCTTTGGCTAATTCATAGTTAATCCTTGGCCCTCCGGCAATCAAAAGGAAATGTTCGCGGAGTCCCTCCAGTTCGAGGAGTTCGACCATCCGGGTAAGGTTGCGGAGATGGAGGTCTTTTTGCGTGACCACTTGGGAGATTAAGATCGCATCCGCGGAGACCTCGTGCGCTTTGGCCACTAACTCTTCACAAGGAACTTGAGCCCCGAGATTGAAAGCGTCGATTTCGTGATAGCTCTCCAGTCCTTTATGTCCGTTATACCCTTTCATGTTCATGATGGCATCGATGCCGACCGTGTGGGCGTCGCTCTCGATGCAGGCACCCACCACGACCAGTTTGCGGCCCAGCAGAGTGCGGATACGGTTTTCGATTTCTGACTTGTCTAAGCGTTCATGGGTAAGTTTAGGGATTTCAATCTCTGTAAAGTCAATAGAGACAAGCGAACGCGCATAAAGCACGAAGAAACAAAAGCCTTCTCCCAAATCATGCGCATGCACGACTTTAGGGTCTTGAAAGCCGCTTTCCAACGCCCACCGCCGGGCGGCCTCCTGCGCTTCTTCTCCAAAGGGAACGGGCAAAGTCAAGGAAAATTGTACCATGCCATCATCAAGGGTATCCCCATAGGGACGAACCTTTTTAAGGTCAAGCGTTGGCATCAAGATCACCTTCTTTAAGTGGAATTCTTGCTGTTTCAGACACTGCGAAGTGATCGGAGGCAAGTAGAGTCAGAAATGGATTCAAGTAGTGAGGACTTTTGGCAAACACTCCGTCGAGTCCCCGACCACTTGTCGGTTTGCGCGATATATCCGCGAACATGCCCTGTTCAAGCGCCTTAAACAGACCGCCTTTTTGAATCTCTTCCAGCATGCTGATCGCTTCTTGAAGAGTGGCTTGAGCGCGCTGTTGCACCTTGCCACCCGCAACAAAGGTCATTTCTTCAGGGAAGTGCCCCATGGTTTTAAAAATGAGTTTAGCGGACTCCAGACTAAGAAAACGATCCTGCATGAAGGGCGTGTGAATGGCTTCGGTGAGCATCCCCAAAAGATGAATGCTCTGACCGGTTAAGACGGAGGCCACATTGAAAAGCGCATCCTGAACATGGCCGCGGAAAATGTCTCCGGTCATGTATTTCGTGGGCGGCATGTATTTAATGGGCGAGCGGGGAAAGACTTCCCGAATGAGTTGGGCTTGAGCGATTTCATACAGGAACGCATCCGGCACTTCCGGATTGATTTCCATCGCATGCCCCAGCCCCTGTTGTTCTTCCGGAAGTCCGGACAGAAAAGCAAATTGTTCGTTGATGAAATTCGAAGCAAGAACGGTATGCGCGGCTTCCATCGCATCGGCTGTGGTAAGATAATTGTCCTCTCCGGTATTGATAATGATCCCGGCAAAACCGTTGATTAAGCGGGAAAAGTACTGATCGATGAAGGTACGCTGCATGTTGATGTCCCGAAAAATGATGCCGTACATAGAGTCATTGAGCATCACATCCAATCGTTCCAAGGCGCCCATGGCAGCGATCTCCGGCATACACAGCCCGGAACAGTAGTTTGTAAGCCGAATGTAACGTCCGAGTTCTTGCCCGACTTCATCTAAAGCCTCTCGCATGATCCGGAAATTTTCCTGGGTAGCAAAGGTGCCGCCAAATCCCTCACTCGTTGGTCCCTCAGGTACATAATCAAGCAGGCTTTGACCGGTTGAGCGAATCACTGCAATGATGTCGGCCCCTTGACGTGCGGCTGCCCGCGCCTGGACAACATCTTCATAAATATTGCCGGTGGCGACAATAGCGTAGAGGTAAGGTTCTGGGCCTTCACTCAACTTGGAAACGGAGTGTTCACGTGCTTGGCGTTGTTGGCGAATTTGTTCCACCGCGGGCTGAGCAAGTTCAAAGGCCTTTTTTCTAATTTGATCCTCTGGAAAATCAGAAAGGGTCTCGAACGTTATTTCATCGTGTGCCAACCCTTCAGCCAGGGTTTGTGGCTCCGACTTCAAGTGGAGACAGGCCTTGGCGAGGATGCGTGCCGCCCCTTCTTCGAGGAGGTGATGTTCTTTTGAGTGATCGATGACGATGTTTGGCAGGGGAATTCCCTCCGGGTTAACGCCATGGATACCCAGCAACCGCAGGACCGTGCGTTCGACACTGACCGTGCTGTGGGAGAGAATAAACGGAGTAATTTGCCCTACGATGTCTTTAGCCAGTATTCTTGCTCTCGTTATGAGATCCGGATCCAAATTAAGTTTGTTTTGAATGTAGGGGCGAGTCAACAGGAAGCACCTCCATGGGATAAAATTAGGCTATTTGCAGGTATTATGGTAACCATACGTGTTGTCTTTGGATGTCCACAAGGGGAACATGGGAATAAGGAAGCAGCGTTTCCGCGATCCGTTCCGTTGGGATTGGCGTTAAGGGATGCCACGGACTTAAAGTGAGCATCACGAGATGCGGGCGTTCCAGCAGTTTAACTTCGATTCCGCGGGACTTTAAACCGCTCCATACGCTGGGTGAAAGCAAGATATGAGCAGGGCTTCGAACAATGAATTGTCCAGGTAAACGCCCTGCAGCACGAAGAGCTAAGTATAAGGAATCGGTAAAGGCACCCTTAAGATAAATGGCTTCAGCTTGGGGTGGGAGCAAGGCTTTCACGTCTTGGTTCGAGAGAAAAGGCGGCAGGGAAAACCAAGTGCCCTGGTAAGAATAGGCGTTTTGATCTGGCGGAATATCAAGGCTTGGCTTGCCGAAGGTGGAACCATCTGAAGATGACAAGACGGGGAGCCGGAATAATTCCAGGATACGTTGGGTTCGTTCGGTTACTTCATTTAACGTGTTTCCCAAAGCTCCTCCCGTACTGAGGATCACGGCTGAATCCATATTTTGTGAATCTGCCGTATTCTCCTTGAGGGCAATGTGAGAGAGACGATTTAAGGCCCCATCCACATGAATCCGGGTCGCACCATAGTGGCGCAAGCGAGAAATTCCTTCACGGAGTTCTGAGAGAATAGAGGGACCGGCCATGCGGAAATTACCGGGAGCCGTTATTCGTAGGATGAGCCATGCCCCAAACTGCGGGTGTTTTCCCCAAGCTTCAAGTACGTCATATCCGTTCGGTATCTCCGGGAGAAAGCGTTCTGCTGTAAGAATGAGTTGCCCCGGGCGAACCGGAATCGAAGGCTTGGGATGGCGGTAAATCGCATCGTGTGCTTCACCGTCATAGCCAATCGAAGTTAATCCGAGGGGTTCGTCCGGGAACAGAGTATTTACGGTATTTAAGGCCGTAGTTTTCCCCGCATTCTTAACGAGTCCTGCAAAAACCAGGATGGGAAAAGATGCGACTCTGGAACGCAATTCGACCTCCCAGTGACCTAGATCAGTAGGATGGGAACCATCAGACTTAGGCATATGTTTTTTCATAAATTGCACGCAAGCGAGGATTCTCGCGCATAATTTCCAAAGCAATTTCCGCGTGTCCCTCGGTATAACCATTCCCGACCAGCATGGTCACATCTTTGCCGATGCCTTCCGCCCCAAGGGCCGCTGCCGTAAATGAAGTGGCCATACTGAAGAAATAGACCGTGCCTTTATCTTTGGTAATGATGATGCTCCCCAATTCAGTATTAGATATATTGACCATGTTTAAAGTCAAATCCGCCATTTTTCCCTCGGTTTGTTTCTCAATTTCCCGCAACATCCCTAAAGCATCTCGGGCATCCCCTTGGATTGCTATCACGGGGAGGCCTGATTCCTTCATTCGTTTCACCCCTTCCGGCGAATGACTGATGCCGATCACTTTGCCGGTAACTCCCGCGTGTTTGCAAGCTTCATGCAAACATAGTAGTCCCGACTTTCCGCCGCCCCCGATTACAACCACCGTAGCACCAGGTTTGACAATCTTAGCGGTCTGAGCCGGAGCACCCGCCACATCAAGCACAGCTAAAGCTAGTTTCGCCGGCATGTCATCTGGGATCTTAGCATAGATACCACTGGCAAACAGGATGGCCTCTCCTTGAATTTCCACTTGATCGGTATCCATATGAATCGTCTTTATTTTGGCAATATGCAAGGGTGTAAGAGACAAGGACACTAACGTAGCAATGCGGTCGCCAATCCGCAGATCGCGTCCGGACAGAGCTGAACCAATTGCTTTTACTTTACCGGTAAGCATCCCCCCTGAGCCAGTCACAGGATTGTGCTGTTTCCCCCGATGGGCTACGGTATCTTGAATGATCTGAGCAACTTGATTGGGATCCCCCTCAGCTTGA
>DAHVVW010000012.1 GCA_027357125.1 Clostridiales bacterium | reverse complement strand
GATTTCGCCCTCACACTCTTTTTATCCTTCTTTATAGCAGAAAATTCTTTACATACTTTACTATGCTCTAACGAGAGCCAATATGATCACCACTAAACCCAGCAAGAACCGATACCCTACAAAAACCTTAAAATTACTGCGTCTTAAATACTGTAGTAAAAAGGAAATACTCAGGATTCCGACCGCAAACGATGAAATAACCCCCACCATGAACGGCAAGTTGATAGCTTCCGCAGTCAAGTGCCTCAGTTTAAGAATGCCTGCGCCAAACACAATCGGGGTAGACATTAGAAAAGAGAATTTGGCCGCATCTTCCCTGTTTAAGGACAGGATACGGGCGGCAGTCATCGTGCTACCAGAGCGGGACACCCCCGGAATAATAGCCAAAGCCTGAGACAGTCCGATCCAAAGAGCATCACTAAGCTTCATGGTCCCTAGCTCACGCACCTGAGGCCTGCGATCAGCCCAGTAAAGAATAATGCCCATCACAATGAGCATAGTCCCTATAAGCAAAGGAGCCCGAAATACAGTTTCTGCATAGTTTTCGAGCATCAGCCCAATTAACGCTCCCGGTATTGTTGCCACTAGCAAATACCAAAAAAGGCGTTTCTCTTGAGAAGGCTTAGGGGATAAAGCACCCTTAAATAATCTCAGCCAGTCATGCCAGAAGTAAAATACCACTGCCAGCAAAGTTCCAACATGAAGAGCGACATCAAAAGTCAAACCATGGTCATCCCAGCCAAACAGCCACGGAATCAATACTAAATGGGCGGAACTGGAAATAGGCAAAAACTCGCCCAGTCCCTGAACAATTCCCAAAATCAATGCTTGAAAAACAGTCACTACTCCCACCTCCGTGTATCGTAATCTCAAAGGATCACAAACACAACTATATCACATGGGCGTAGTAAAGGAAACACCATTCGAACATCGAATATCGAATCACGCTTGCCGCTGCCTGCGCCCAAGTCCATCCATAAACACAGCAAGCACGTGACTCATCTCTTGGTGCAAATCCCCCTGTTGGGAGACATGCCAACTGATAAAATGCTGCAGCATCATACCTTCAAGAGTTTCCGCCAAAAATGCCGAGTCATACTCCCCACTGATCTCCCCTTCCCTCTGCCCTAAGGTGATAATCGCCTGCAGCCCGTAATGAAGGTTCAAATCCTGGGCAGACATTTCCCGGTTACGCACAGCAACCCAGGCCAGTTCCCGGTCTGCTACCATGAAGTCGGCCCAGTCTTTGAGAAGTTCTTCCAAACGTTCCCTGGTAGAGAAAGCTTGGTGAGTACGCCTCCTGTCAATCAATTCCCGGTGCGCCTGTCTGCTAAACTCCAGAACGACTGCTTCTTTAGACGGGAAATAGTTGTAAAAGGTCCCTTTGCCCACATCTGCCTTTTGTGTAATCTGCTCAATTGATGTGGCGTCAAACCCATGTGTCCGAAACAGTTGCATCGCAGTGGCAAACAACTTTTCATAAGTATCCTTCTTTTTACGCTCGCGCCGTGACAACTCCTGCAAAGTACAAACCCCCTTCACTCTGGCTCATCTTTAGATAGTATTATTCTCCGGATTTAGGATATTTCCTTCCAGTCATGGGACTAACTTACAATTTTTTCATATATATTACTGTTTTAGATCTTACACGCGTGCGTTGCAATACCCTCAGAGAATTAAAAGAGAGCATAACCCACCATAGGATATGCTCTCTTAATTAAAAGTCAAACAAGTTACAAACTGTAATTTGGAGACTCTTTCGTGATCGTGACATCGTGAGGATGGCTTTCCCGAAGTCCGGCAGCCGTCATTTGTAAAAACTGAGTCTCCGTGCGCAGGCCCTCAATATTATGGGTGCCGCAGTAGCCCATTCCGGCCCGCAGCCCGCCCATCATCTGATAAACAGTCTCGGACAGCGGACCCTTGTACGGAACTCTTCCTTCGATTCCTTCAGGCACCAGTTTTTGCTCATTTTCCTGGAAGTAACGGTCTTTGCTTCCTTCCTTCATGGCCCCGATCGAGCCCATGCCGCGATAAACTTTGAAACTCCGCCCCTGGTAGATCTCAATATCTCCTGGGCTTTCTTCCGTACCGGCAAAGAGGCTTCCAATCATGACCACCCTCGCTCCGGCAGCCAATGCTTTAACAATATCACCGGAAAACTTGATCCCGCCGTCCGCGATAATTGGAATGCCATGCTTTTCTGCTTCCTCGGCACAATCCAGAATAGCTGTTATTTGAGGCACACCGATACCAGCTACAACCCTAGTCGTACAAATTGATCCCGGCCCGATTCCTACTTTAACCGCATCCGCACCGGCCTCAATCAAGTCTCTGGTAGCATGCGCTGTCGCCACGTTGCCCGCAATCAAAGCGATATCCTGGAAGCGCCAACGCATCTCCTCCACGGCCTTAATTACGCCAAAAGAGTGCCCATGCGCTGTATCGACCACGATCACGTCCACTCCGGCTTTAACCAGAGCCTCAGTACGCGCCATAGTGTCAGCGGTCACTCCCACAGCCGCTGCAACCCGTAAACGACCGCGTTCATCTTTGGCTGAATTCGGATACTGACGCGCTTTTTCGATATCCTTAATCGTGATTAATCCTTTTAAGTATCCTTGGGCATCAACGATCGGCAGTTTCTCAATCCGGTGATGCGCCAGAATCTCCTTGGCATGCTCAAGAGTCGTTCCCACCGGAGCAGTTACAAGATTATCCTTGGTCATCACTTCCCCAATCTCGCGGGAATAGTCTTTTTCAAAACGCAAATCCCTGTTGGTAAGAATTCCAACCAGCTTGCCCTCAACAATAATCGGTACACCGGAAATTCGGTAGCGCGCCATTAAGTTAAGAGCATCCTGAACTTTATCTGCGGGGTGAAGAAAGATCGGGTCAGTAATTACTCCGTGCTCAGAGCGCTTGACTTTGTCCACTTCCAAAGCCTGCTGCTCAATGGTCATATTCTTATGAATAACCCCGATCCCGCCTTCGCGGGCAATCGCAATAGCCATTCGGGAATCTGTAACAGTATCCATGCCGGCGCTCATCAGGGGAATGTTTAGCTTTATCTTTTGTGTCAGATATGTACTCACATCCACATCCCGGGGCAACAATTCTGACTTTGCCGGAATCAAGAGAACATCATCAAAGGTCAATCCTTGCTTCACTATGCGTGCGGAACTCATGACAAACCCCTTTCCCAATGGTTTTCTAATTAGTATAACAGATTATCCTATCAGATAGTAGATGTCTTTGGGTAAGATTTTTAGAGAATTTACGCAAACAACCAGATCCAAGAGATTGATCAAGATGTCTAAAAACCGCATTCCGCACAAGCACTCACCTAAAAAGGTGCCCCATATTAAAAAGAATGTTGCTGCCGATTAATGTCCCATTATGCAATTAAGCCCAATTTCCGATTCGAAATGGTTACGGAGATGCCGAATCGTTCCTTCAGGAACATCAAATTCACGTGCTATTTCCATATCTGATTTATTAAGGCGCAACCCTTCGATCAGGCTGTCATAATCCACTCCGACCTCAGATGCCTTTTCTTTCAGGCTTGAATCCGTGCTCCAGGGTGCAAAATCAAAATAGGCTTGGTTGTCCCCATCCTTGTCCCAAATCATATTTTCCTGCCTCCTTCAATACTATTGCGCTTAGATTTCCCCATTTAACCTTAAAACATCCCCAGGAAGGATGTCTGTCTAGCTTGTAAAACAGAATGTAGTAGAGGTATGATTAAGTGGGAGTGGTTAACAAATGTTATACCGGGTGCGCCAGTTTGCGAAAGCACTTTTTCCTAAAGTGAACGCAGAGGAAATTAACTGGGTGAATCAAAAAATATCGCCCCCTGCCCAGCGGCTTTTTTTCAAACAGGACCGCGGAGAGCAGCGCCATGCCCTGGATGTAGCAAAACTCCTCTTTCAGGATCTTAGCTTCCCGCATCCGGGGCAGACTCAAGAACCTTACGCCCCTGCTTCAGCTAAAAATCACGCTCGCGGGCTGTTGTCCCCTGCGGAAGCTGTGGATCTCCTCACTGCCGCCCTCCTCCATGACTGTGGTAAATCCCTCGTGCAGGTAAGCATCTGGCATCGGGTTGTTATCGTCCTCGTGCAGAACCTGCCTTCCCCTTGGCAATACAGGCTTAAACACAGCCGGAGCCTGCTCACTCTGCCCATGCGCATCTCCTCCCGCCATGCACGCTGGGGGGAACTTCTGGCCCGTCAGGCAGGCCTAAACTCTAACGTCTGCCGTTTAATTGCCGAGCATCATCAGCCAACAACTAAGCTTGGGCTTATGCTTAAGCATGCAGATGATTTAAGCTGAACGTTTTACAAACTTATTTTGTTAGAATCAAAATAGTAAATTTTATGCTTAAAAAGATGTAAAGCATAAGCACTGAATATAGCTGCTCATGCTTTTTTCTCTGTGTCTTCCACTCTTTCCTGGAGCTCGATTATCTGGCGGTTTTTGAGTAAAAGCCATTTGGCAAATTTGGTGTTGTCCCGGTGCAGGCGTATATTCTCTTTTTCCAGTCTCCGTACCAAAGCCACTTTTTCTCTTTCTACTTTCTCGAGCAAATTCATTAGTACGCGGCGGCTTACGCGCAAATGTTCAACGCGTTGCTCCAGTTCCCCCACTCTCGCCCTTAATTCTCTCACTTCTTCGTTGGGATCCAAGCCCGAGCCCCCCTGGCATAGTATTGTTTTTACCTGTATTCTATGCCTTAGGACGTTGTTTTAATCCTATTGCGCCTGGCTAAATCCCTTATAACGAAAACCGTATCGAGAGAAGTGCCCCATCCCCCCAGCTTAACTCCCGGCTTGCGCTTCTCCCCGTGGAAATCCGACCCCCCCGTGGGTACAAGACCATACTCAAGTGCGAGCTTACGGTACCTGGCTTCATCCTCCCCACTATGATCGGAATGGCTTACCTCCAAACCCTGCAACCCTTGATCGACCCACTCTTTAAGTGAGCCTTCGAGACGCTGAATGCCCGGATGCGCTAAAACCGCAACCCCTCCCGCCTGTCTGACTACCTTAATCGCTTCTGCCGGAGTTAGCTTGTAACGCGGCACATAAGCAGGAGCTCCGTACCCGATATAGCGGGTAAAAGCGTCTTTAAGACTGTGGGCATACCCGGATTCAATGAGAGCCTGAGCTACATGCGGGCGTCCGATTGATTCCCCGTGGGCAAACTTTTCCACATCTTCTGCTCTCACCCGGACATCCAGGGAATTTAAGCGCCCTATCATATCAAGCATTCGCTTGTAGCGCGCCCCCCTTAAAAAGCTTAGTTTCTCTTGCAGTACCTTGGCTTCAAACTCAGGCTCATACCCTAAGATATGAATTTCTATCCCATTGACCTCTGTGTTAAGTTCGATTCCTTTAAGTATTTCCAAACCGCACTCACGTCCGGTCGCTTCAGCTTCCTCCCAGCCTGAAACCGTATCATGATCCGTAATTCCTACTCCCATAAGTCCCGCTAAGGCAGCTTGCCTAACCAATTCCTGCGGCGTCAACAAACCATCAGAAGCAGTTGTATGACAGTGAAGGTCTGCTTCAACCCTAAACATTAATGTGGTCACTCTTAAACCCCATTTCTTCACCATAAATGATTGCCCTAAATATACAGTGCAGACACTGCGTCGAAATTTCGTTAAGAATATTACTTTAAAATTGCCCGTAAGACCCTCATAAAATTCTTCCCGAAAATCTTACCTATCTCCGCTTCCGTAAAACCGGCGCTCCTTAAATCCTCAGCCAATGCAGGATAGCGCGAACAATCTTCAAGTCCGGTCAGAGTATCTTCAATTCCGTCAAAATCCGAACCCAGCCCCACTGCCTCAATCCCGGCTACCTCAGCGATATGAGAGATATGCCTGACTATGTCCTGGCGGCTGGGTGTACCCTTTTCCACCAAAAAAGAGGGGTAAAAATTTACCCCCACAACCCCGCCTGCACGTGCCAGAGCCCGCAACTGCTCATCGTCTAAGTTCCGTACATGCGGACAGAGGGCTTTGGCACAGGAATGAGAGGCCACTACCGGCTGTCCGGATCGCTCCAACACATGCCAAAACCCAGCTTCATTAAGATGGGAAACATCGATAAGCATACCGAGTGTATTCATCTTTTTTATAACCCCTTGCCCGAAGCGGGTCAGCCTGCTGCCGGTCATGTGTTCACCCGCTCCATCTCCGATAGCGTTGCGCTGGTTCCAGGTTAAAGTTAAAGAGCGTACACCCAAGGCATAAATAATATCTAACATAAACAGGCTTTCGCCCACAACTTCTCCCCCTTCAACCGCGAGGAGCACTGCAATTTTATCAGGATGTGGAATCCGGGCAAGGTCTTTGTTCTCCCTGATGAGAAAAACACGATCCTGATTCTCAGCCAGGAAGCGGTGGGCAGCGTCAATCAGTTCCAGCCCTCTCTTCATGGCCAAGTTAGGCTTATACGAGCTCTCAATAAAAGCCGCCAGGAATTGAAGAGCTACTCCCCCTTGCTTAGCCCTCTCCAAGTCCCAATGCCCGCCTTCGTTAACATCTCTAAGTGACCTCTTTTGTGCTAAAAAATCGCCAAGGCTGTCACAGTGACCATCAACCACCCATAATTCCGTCAATTCTTACTTTCCCCTTCCTATTACTTACTCGCAGAAAGTCTTCAAACTTCTTACAAGAATATATACCAAAACCTTATCCGCACAAAACCAACTCTAAAAAATATTTTTTACGCATTGCCAAATTAAAAGACGCCTGTTGTCAAAGCAAACAGACGCCTCTTTTTATTCAGCTTGATGGTTCGCAAATCAGCATGTATCTTTTGGATATTATGAATGTTGCAATTATTCGGGTTAGCGGGGTCCGACAATCAACTTAATTGCTGTTCTCTCTTCCCCGTCAATTTGGATATCCGTAAAAGCAGGAACGCAGACCAGGTCTAAACCGCTGGGCGCGACAAATCCTCTGGCGATGGCTACCGCCTTAACAGCCTGGTTCAGAGCCCCGGCCCCAATTGCCTGTAATTCAGCGCCTCCCTTTTCCCTAAGTACGCCCGCCAGCGCCCCCGCCACAGAATTTGGGCTTGATTTAGCTGAGACTTTTAATACATCCATAAATTACTACCTCCTGTTTTGCTGACATCTATTTCCACAACACTATGTTAGATGTATTCGCGAAAGATCAAAAGAAATCCTCTTTTTAATGCCAGATTTTTCAGATTTTTGTAGAGATAATTTTCAAAGCCTCGCTGTTTGTTTACAAAGTGCAGCAGAGGCTTAATTTACGATTCTGATTTTTGAACGGCCTGGATTCCTCTCGCTTTTCCAGTGCCTGCATCGATATCCATAACGACTGCATTTAACTGCAGCGGCCCTGCAGCCAATTCAAACTTAACAGGCATTTGCGTTAAAAATCTCTTAATAATAATTTCTTTCTTAATCCCCAGGACAGAATCGCGCGGTCCCGTCATCCCCACATCTGTGATATAAGCGGTACCTTCAGCCAGCAAACGCGCATCAGCGGTCTGAATATGAGTATGAGTGCCTAACACGGCGCTAACTTTACCATCGAGGAACCAGCCTAAGGCCATTTTTTCAGAAGTGGCCTCCGCATGAAAATCAACAATGATTATGGGAGTTTCCTGTTGAATTTGATTTATTAAGCGGATCGCTCCGGCAAACGGATCTTCAAGTGCCGCCATAAACACGCGCCCGGATAAATTTAAGACTGCAATCTTTTTGCCGCCGGAACGGATAAAACCATACCCTTTCCCAGGCGCACCCAACGGATAGTTAGCCGGCCTGATCAGGCGCTGCTCGTTCCCGATAAAATCCATAATCGTACGCTGATCCCACACATGGTTCCCCATTGTCAAAAACTGAATCCCGGAGTCAAACAACTCCTGAGCCACTTGAGGGGTTAACCCGTTGCCACCGGCAGCGTTCTCAGCATTAGCGATCGTGACTTCGATTTCGTGTTCCTTTTGCACATCTTGCACAAACGCTTTAACAGCCTGCCTACCAGGACTTCCTACTATATCTCCGACAAAAAGGATTTTCAAACTATTACTCCTTTCTCACAAACATTACGCTAAAATTGCCTACTTAATATATACCCAGATCGTGGCCATGCCAACCATGAATGCTCAACTCCATTTTTCGCGGTACACTTACACGCAAAAACTTCCCTAATTATTGAATACAATAACGCGGCCTTCTTCTCTTACAGCCACCACATTTTTTTCAATAGCATCCGTGCTGATCGTAGCCAACATGTGTCCAATCAGTTCTTCCTGAAACATCAGCTCATCTTCCGGCAGATTGCTTTCATCATACACCAGGTGGTTAGAAAACTTGCGTTTAACCAATTCAACGATGAGGCCCACTTCGCTCCGGGTCATACTGTTAACATCCCGGGTAATGGTTAAAATAGCAACCTGCTCTTCCTGGCGCATCTCGATCGCGCACACTTCCATTTCCATTCCTTCCAAATCATGAAACACTTCCAGTGCAGGCCGTAAACTTTGCTCCATGCTATTGTCAGCTTCATCTTTAATTAGAAATGTAAATTGGAGGGCGTGCTTTTCCTGCCAATAATATATTGAACCGACCTCAGGATATCTTAACAAAATCGAGATAAGCAAACCGGCTCCTTCCGGGACATAGCCGCCGTCTTTATACTGCAAATTTAAGCTCCCCACATTCTGTCTCCCCTTTTGCCTCGATGATCATCTATAATTATTCGGCACAGAGTGACAAACTCCTTCTCTCTATCTGTTGACAATAAAAGGGCACAAACGCTCTCGTAAACTCGTAAACCGTCTATGTACATAGCCTTAATTAACTAAAAACAGGCGCTCACAAGATCGCCTGTTTCTTTTTCATACCTAATTAGATTAGCCTTTCTGATTAGCCAAGTATAAACCGGCTCAGGGAATAACTATTTGGCGTAATCTACCGCCCTAGTTTCACGGATTACCACTACCTTGATTTGCCCCGGATACTCGAGCTCCTCTTCAATGCGCTTACTAATTTCACGCGCCAGGCGCGGTGCCAGAACATCATCAACCTTTTCCGGTTTAACCATGATCCTAATCTCCCGGCCCGCTTGGATAGCGAAACATTTTTCTACTCCATCGAAAGTTTCAGCAATCTCTTCCAACTTCTGCAGCCGTTTAATATAGGACTCAAGGGTTTCGCGCCTTGCTCCAGGTCGGGCCGCAGATATCGCGTCCGCAGCGGCGACAAGCACAGCTACAATCGTTTTGGGTTCGGTGTCTCCATGATGGGCCTCGATTGCATGAATCACATCCCAAGATTCCTTATGCTTCTTGGCTACATCTACGCCAATCTGCACGTGAGTACCCTCAGTATCGTGATCAACCGCTTTTCCTAAATCATGCAAAAGCCCTGCCCGTTTAGCAAGCTGTACATCCACTCCTAATTCGGCAGCCATCAGGCCAGCCAGGAATGACACTTCGATCGAATGTTTGAGCACATTTTGCCCATAGCTGGTACGATACTTAAGGCGGCCAAGCAGCCGCACCAATTCAGGATGCAGGCCATGAACTCCGGTTTCAAAAGTAGCCTGTTCCCCTTCTTCCCGTAATTTCTGCTCTACTTCTTTTTGCGCCTTCTCGACCATTTCTTCAATTCTGGCCGGGTGAATACGTCCGTCAACTATCAGCTTTTCCAAAGCAATCCGAGCCACTTCCCGGCGAATCGGATCAAACCCGGAGAGAATTACAGCCTCCGGCGTATCATCAATAATAAGGTCAATTCCAGTCAGGGTTTCCAAAGTGCGGATATTTCGCCCTTCACGTCCGATAATCCGACCTTTCATCTCATCGCTTGGCAAAGCAACAACTGACACTGTTGTTTCCGCAACATGGTCGGCAGCACAACGTTGGATTGCTAAAGAAATGATATTCTTAGCCCGTTTCTCCGCTTCTTCTTTAGCTTTATTCTCTATGTCTTTAATCATGATCGCAGACTCGTAGCGGACTTCTTCTTCGACACTGCTTAAGAGCAATTGTTTAGCTTCTTCAGAGGTTAAACCGGAAAGCCGCTCCAGTTCAGCATGCTCCTTGGCTAAAACTTTAGCCAAGTTCTCTTTCTGCTGTTCAACTTCACTTTCTTTCTGATGCATAACCTCTTCTTTTCGTTCCAGGGATTCCATCTTTCTATCTAAGGTTTCCTCTTTTTGCATGAGCCTTCGTTCAAGGCGCTGCAGTTCATTGCGCCGCTCCCTGGTTTCCTTTTCCAACTCGTTGCGAAGCTGCATGACTTCTTCTTTTGCAGCCACCACAGCTTCCCGTTTTTTTGACTCACCGGCAGCCAGCGCACTTTCGACAATGCGTTTTCCTTCTATTTCAGCAGAACCTATGCTTTTTTCAGCAATATTTTTGCGGATAATCCAGCCAACAAAACCACCTATGGCTAACCCCAAAACGGAGAGAATAACCGAAACGATAATAGTCATTGTAGTTCCCACTCAAAAATCACCTCCTATGCTTTTAAATTTTAATTAATTTCTGAAAGCTTTTTGAAATTGAACCCCTTATTTTTTGGCATAAAAAAAACTGGCCTTGACCAGTCTCCTGTTAAAGTACACCCCTTAAGCAGTAAGGAATACTCTTCCCTTTGTTTCCTACAAACTCCCGCTCGCTAGTCAAAACCCCCACTTAACCTAACTACGACGAAATCTATAAGAAAACCCTAAAGGTTAACATTAACAGAGACAGGTCTCTGCCAACATTTTAATATTATTCACAAACAAAGTCAAGTTAGTATGCTCAGCGGGCTCAGACTTAATTCAACTACAATCAACTTTTGTCATCTTTAGTCAACTCAAAAATAAAAAAATTAACTATTTTCTTCCTCATTTTCTGCTCTTAAGTGTTGTAAAGCCTTATGTATCATAACTGGAGGATATCCCTTGCCCTCAAGCCTGCGCCCAATTTTAGCGTACATCAGGTGCTTAACTTCCCAATCCGGGGTTTGTGCCTCATGCTCAGAGATCCTCGTACGCCGGTTCTGTTTCAGCAATTCTTCTTTGATCTTGCCCGCAAACAGCAGGCAAAACTCAAATTCCTCTTCCTCTGAGTAACACTCAGACAGCACTTTAGCTATTAATTCCGGGTTTACCCCCCGCAAGCGCAGGTCTTCGCGGATCTTACGGCGTGACTTTCTATGGCTGTAGGAGCGACAAAAGCCTAGCGCATATTCGCGATCATTAAGGTAGCCCCATTCCTGAAGGCGCGCCACAGCCTCGGTTATTTCTTCCTTAGCGCATTCCTTCGCCAAAAGGCGCTTTTCAATTTCATAAACAGTAAGAGCCTTGCGACTTAATAAAGATAAGGCAAGGCTTAAAGCATTTTTCTTACTTTTCATGGTCCTATAATCCTTTTATCGTTTTCAGAAACAACCATCCTCTGAGCGTTAGGCCTTTACTCCTCATCAAGGTAGTCCTGGCTTGATTCCTCCGAAGCAGCAACTTGAGCGGAATCTATATTGCTGCGGATTTTCCCTTCAATCTCAGCCGCAATTTCAGGGTGCTGACGTAAAAACTCTTTGACATTTTCCCGTCCCTGCCCCAAACGCTCTCCATTGTAAGAGTACCAGGCACCGGATTTATTGATAATATTAGTTTCTGTACCAATGTCAACGATGCTTCCTTCTCGGGAAATCCCCTCCCCGTACATAATATCAAATTCCGCTTGTTTAAATGGAGGGGCTACTTTGTTCTTCACCACCTTAACCCTGGTCTTATTACCGACTACCTCCTGCCCTTGCTTAAGGCTGTCGATGCGGCGCACGTCCAGTCTGATCGTGGCATAGAACTTCAAAGCCCGGCCCCCGGTCGTGGTTTCAGGGTTGCCAAACATGACGCCGATTTTCTGTCGTATTTGGTTAATAAAAATAACCATACACCCGCTTTTTGAGATGGAACCGGTTAGTTTACGCAAAGCCTGAGACATAAGCCGAGCATGCAGCCCAACATGGGAATCCCCCATTTCCCCTTCAATTTCAGCACGGGGAACAAGGGCTGCCACAGAATCCACCACCACTACATCGACAGCACCGCTGCGCACCAAAGCCTCGCAGATTTCCAGAGCTTGCTCCCCAGTATCAGGCTGGGCAACGAGCAAATCATCAATATTAACGCCCAGAGCCCGCGCGTACAGAGGATCCAATGCATGTTCGGCATCAATAAATGCAGCGACTCCTCCCGTTTTTTGAGCCTCGGCGACAATATGGAGCGCTACAGTAGTCTTGCCCGAAGATTCCGGACCATAAATTTCTATAACCCGACCGCGCGGCACTCCCCCAACCCCCAGAGCTATGTCCAAAGCCAAGGCACCAGTGGAAATCACATCAACCGCCATTCTTGCGGAAGCTTCTCCCAGCCTCATAATGGAACCCTTGCCAAACTGTTTCTCTATTTGGCCTAAAGCCTGATCAAGTGCCTTTAACTTATCTCCTCCGGGCATGAGCCTTCCTCCCTTAAATCAAAGGGTTATTTCCCCCATAGGGAAACACCTGTTCGATTCCATTATAGACTCGCACCGGGAAGCTTGTCAATCAGTAGTATTAATTCATAGCTTCAGCGTGCTTACTTAACCGTTAAATTCAAAGCTGAAGTTTTTAACCGAGAATGCTCTCTATACTGTATTTTTCTACTTCAAGAGTATTGACTAAGGTTATACCGATCAAGTTACTTTATTTGTGATAATATTTCGAAGAGCTGTCAATAACATTGAATTTTCTTCCCGTGTCCCTACTGTGATTCGTAAACCGTCAGGATATCCAAACCCACCTCCGGGCCGGACGATAATGCCCTTGTCAAGCAACTGCTCACTGAGTCTTGTCCCCATTCCAGGGAAAAAGGCCATAACGAAGTTAGTTTGGGAGGGAAATGTTTTGGCACCCATACCTTCTAATTCATTAGTGAGATAACGTCTTTCGACAGCATTTGCGGCAATAATTTGTTGGAGATACTCCCTGTTTTTCCACGCTGCTAAAGCCGCCACTTGAACCAAGGCATTTACGTTAAATGCTTCCCTAACTCTCTCCATACCGTCAATTAATTCCGAACTGCTTATGGCAAAGCCAATCCTTAGTCCTGCCAACCCAAAGGCTTTGGAAAAAGTGCGCAAAACGATCACTGGATGCTCTTCTAAAAAGAGTAATCCTGAAAAGGGAATTTCCATAAATTCGTAATAGGCCTCATCAAAGATCAATAAAACATTTTCAGGCACACGGCTCACAAATTCCCGGAGATGTTCCTCTTCCAGTACCGTGCCGGTAGGGTTATTCGGATTACATATGAAAACTGCTCGAGTATGGATCGTGATACAATCTAGAATTCTTTCAAGAGGATAATAACCATTATTGCAAGGAAGCTCAATGGGTGTAGCCCCCATCATTTTGGATACAGAGCTGTAACGGGGAAAAGTCGGTTTACCCATTAAAATCTCATCACCCGCCCGGAAAAAAGCCAAGGCGATTAACTTAATAATTTCCTCAGAACCGTTGCCAAAAACAAACTGTTCCGTCTTCAGTCCTAAAGAAGCCGCGATAGTGAGACGTAAATCGTATGCTTTGGAATCCGGGTACCGAAAAATATCCGGTAGAAATTTAATTATAGCGTCTAACGCAGCCGGATCAGTCCCCCATGAATTCTCGTTGGAAGCCAGTTTTACCACGTTTGTGAGCCCACGTTCCCGTCTTAACTCTTCGATTGGTTTACCTGGCACATAGAATGGTAATTCACGAACTTCATCCCGTATTAATTCGCGATAAGAATTACTCATAAGCTAAACTCCACCTTTGCCAGAAAGAATGTCATAGTTCCTAAAGAAACCGGCACCACACACGATCAAAGCGGGGAGTCTCTAATTCCGGTCTACCAGGTAACAGGCAACCATATGATCTTTCTCTAGCCACGTTGATTGCGGCTCGGCCTCGGCACAGCAGGGCTGGCTAAACGAGCAACGGGGGTGAAAATGGCAACCCGACGGCGGGGACAGTGGGCTAGGTACTTCCCCTTTGAGTAGAAGACGTTCGCGCTTGTTATCGGGGTTTGGCAATGGAGCGGCTGATAGCAAGGCCTTGGTGTAAGGATGGACGGTATTATTAAAGATTTTATCTCGGGTACCCATTTCCACTATTTTGCCCAGATACATCACCGCCACCCGGTCACAGATGTGATTGACCACGCTAAGGTCGTGAGAGATAAAAAAATAGGTTAGATTGAGCCGGGCTTGCAAATTCTGAAGTATGTTCAACACTTGAGACTGGATAGATACATCGAGGGCAGAGACAGGCTCATCGCACACCACGAGTTCCGGGTTAAGGGCTAAAGCCCGGGCAATCCCAACCCGCTGACGTTGTCCACCACTGAATTCGTGAGCATATCGTTTGGCGTGGTGAGGGTCAATCCCTACCATGTGCAACAACTCCTTGACCCGTTCCTCTTGCTCTTTCTTATTCCCCTCA
>DAHVVW010000129.1 GCA_027357125.1 Clostridiales bacterium | reverse complement strand
CCGGAGTATCCAAGCGCCAATGGCGTAATAAATCCCTTTTTAACCAATAAAATTCTATGGCTAAATCCTGCCAGATCTTCCTCCACATGAAACTTCACCCCTTATCAGTTTATGAGATGGAACGCCAAGACAGAATTTTGCTGCCCTAATGTATTAACTTTCGGAAATTTGTTTATAACTAGAGCCAAAGGGGGTTGATAGTCATGCCTACAATCAGTGAAGACGGCAAGTTCGTGCATTGTGCGTTTTGTAACCAGAAATTCCGTTTTCAGTATGACGCGCTCCGACACGAAAAAGAAAAACATGCAGATCAACTTTAAGCCTGCATGTTACTAACTGCTAAACCCTATTAAAACATTACTGTTTATCAACAAGCTTCACAACGTACACTCATTCATTGAACTTTATACTTTTGCCTCATTCCTTTACGGCTTAGCCTATTTAGCTTAAGCCGTTTCTTTTTATCCGCCTTAGGCAGCCACTACGCGCGACACAATAATTGCAATTCCAATTAAGAGCCCTGCGATCACGATGGCAACGGCGCTATTGTTCTTCTCCAATTCCTTGTTGAAATCCAAAGGGATTAGTTTATCAAAAAGTACATAGCCGACAGCCAAAATGATAATCCCCACAATTCCAAATAAAATGCTCAGGCCCAGGTTTCCTAAGACAGTAACAAAAGACATATCCAATACAACTCCCTCCACCTGCCATTGATTTCCTTCACCATTTAATTATTCCATAAACGGGCACTTTATTCAAGCACTGTAACACTTCTTTCGCTGCCGAATAGCAATAATAGAGAAAGCTGTAAAGGGGTCATTAAAGTGCAAATTCATGTAGTACAAAAAGGAGATACCCTTTGGGCCGTTGCCAAGCGCTACGGTGTCTCTGTCTCCCAAATAGTGGAGACTAATCAACTTCCTGACCCTGATGTGCTCGTAATAGGTCAGGCTCTGGTCATTCCTTCCCCCTACCGCGAGCATATTGTCCAACGCGGAGAGAGCTTGTGGGTCATCGCGCGGACTTACGGCACCTCCGTTCAAGCCATCCTGCAGGCAAACAAGATTCCAAACCCTGACCGCATCTATCCGGGGCAAAAACTAATCATCCCGTCCGCTAAGAAAATGAGAAAAGAAGTAAACGCCTATACCACTCAACTGGGAGCCGGCGGCAGCCAGACTGTGCAAGCTGTGGGGGAACACCTTACTTACTTAAGCCCCTTCAGTCATGGTATAAGAAACAACGGCACCCTCTCGGCCCTCGATGATTCCTTGCTCCTTAATATTGCCCGCCCGGAAAGAATCGCTCCTCTCCTGGTGGTTACCAATTTTGACGGACGCAAATTCAACTCCGAATTGGCGCACGCGGTATTTGAAAACTCTTCAATCCAGGATACCTTGATTGATAATATTCTAAACACGGCGCGCAGCAAAGGCTACCAAGGAGTAAATGTCGATTTTGAATATGTTTATCCCTCAGACCGCGAAGCATATAACCAATTCCTGCGTCTGCTTGCAGCCCGCTTGCGCCCGGCCGGTCTGTCCGTGTCTTCCGCGTTGGCTCCTAAGGAAAAGGCCGGACAGGTAGGGTTCCTCTATGAAGCACATGATTACCCAGTACACGGGGAAGTGCTCGATTTCACTGTCCTTATGACTTACGAATGGGGCTGGGCAGGCGGACCCCCACTGGCGATTGCACCGGTTGACGCTGTTAGGAGGGTCCTTAACTATGCCATAACCGCTATTCCCCGCTCTAAAATCATGATGGGCATGCCGACATATGGCAGGGATTGGATCCTGCCCTATGTTAAAGGTGGCCCGTATGCCAAAACCGTGAGCCCCCCGGAAGCTGTGCGCTTAGCAGCAAAATACGGAGTAGCTATCGAGTACGATCAAAAGTCTCAAGCCCCGTTCTTTCATTACCGCGATGAACAGAGCCGTGAGCACGAGGTCTGGTTTGAGGACGCTCGCAGTGCCCAGACAAAGTTTAATCTGGTCAAAGAATATAACTTGCGCGGGGTGAGCTACTGGGTCTTAAACACCCCGTTCCCCCAACTGTGGCCGGTGCAGGCCGAAAATTTCGATGTGGTTAAGTTCTGATAGGATGTCCACCATCTTATATGGCTTAAGCTAGACTATTCCGAGCTTGGACAGAGTTTGCGCAGACGGACGGCCGTTTTCATCCCACCCGCGCAAAGCATAATACTCTTTGAGCATATTATCAAATTCCTCCCGGGGCAGCAGCTTGCCGGCTGTGGCTCCGGTTTTAAGTGTTTCTTTGAAGATCCGCTCCGGCAGGATATCCTCACCCTTGCCAAATCCTTCCCTCACATTAAACTGCCTGGCCAGGTTCACAACTCTTTCCCCTGCCTGGCGCAAATCCTCTTCATTAATGCTGCGCCCAAGTGCCGCCGATAACATTTGGGCCATAGTCTCAAGTGACAGGGCCCAGAAATCACACAGAATCAGAGAAAACTTGACCGCATTATAGTGCTGCATATCCATGACCAGTTGCGCTTTCCCATCAATTGTAAAAGGATCTCTCTCCCCATAAGCTTCCTCAGCCACCGGCCACGCCCGTAAATGACAGGCACCCCGGTCAGATGTGGCATATGCAAGCCCCATACCCCAAGAGCCGCGTGGTTCATACCCGGGGAATTCTAACCCTTTAACATGCATAGCAAACTCACCGCCGCCATACTGCTGCGCGAGCTTCTTAACCCCGAGCGCTAAATCCGCGCCGATTCCTGCCCTGCGGGCGATCAACTCCGGCACCTGTAAATACCCTGCTGTATCCCCAAATCTAAGGCCGAAATCTTTAACCCCTTTTTCCGTTAATTCCATGGCAAAAGCTGTAACATTCCCGGCGGAAATCGTATCAATCCCTAAGTTATCACACAGGTCATTGAACTTAATGATTCCCTCCAAATCCTCAATGCCGCAATTGGAGCCGCCAATTGCCAGGGTCTCGTATTCAGGTCCTTCCACCGCAGCCCTGCCTGTTTTAGAATAATTGCCACAGCCCAGGGCGCAGCTTAAACACCCTTTCTTCCCGGCCCGCACTTTCTTTAACGAATCAGAGTTAAGGTTTTCAAATGCAGTGAACGTCCCTTCCTGGAAATTGCGCGTAGGTAAAATGCCTGTGTTCTGTGAGAGATCCATCAGCATGGGAGTTCCGTCTGTGAAAGCCCAAAGATTGGTATCAGTAAGGGTGTCTGTGCGCATGATCTCTTTCACTGTTGCCACAAAATTGCTGATGTCCGGCACAGATATACTGCCACTCCCGCGCACAGCCACTGCTTTGAGGTTCTTGCTGCCCATGACAGCTCCGACTCCGCCGCGCGCGGCCTGCCTGTATAACTCCGAAGTGATACAGGACATGGTAACCAGGTTTTCCCCGGCGGGACCGATCGCCAAGACTTTGATCTCCGGACTGAGTTTTGCCCGCAAAGCCACTTCCGTGTCCTGGGCTCCGCGCCCCCACAGGTCAGCAGCAGACCGCATTTCAACCAACCCGTCTTCAATATACAAGTAAGACGGATTGGTTGCTTTTCCTTCCAATATAACTGCATCATAGCCCGCAAATTTCAGTTCCCCTGCAAAATGCCCGCCGATTGAACAGTCTAAGACTGTGCCGGTCGCCGGGGACTTGGTGATAATTCCCAGTTTCCCGGAAACGGGAACCGTTGTGCCCGTGAACGGCCCGGTCATGAGTATCATCTTATTGTCCGGAGACAGCGGATCAACCCCAGGCGCAAGTTCTTCATACAAATACTTAATCCCCAAGCCCTTGCCCCCGAAATAATCGTGGGCCCACTTCTCATTCAGCTTCTCAACCCGGTTGTCGCCGGTCGTAAGATTAACCCTGAGAACCTTGCCCGCATAGCTCATCTCAGCCCACCTCCCCGTTCGTTAAAGCATTGTGCGGACACCACTCAACACACTCGGGAGTACCCCCGCACAGATCACAGAGCGCCACACCGTGGGGCCGCGCTTTGATAATTCCCTCCGGGCAGGCCCCAAGACAGAGCCCGCAATCCGTACAGGCTGATTCTCTAAACGAAAGTCTTTCGTTCTCATACGCAATCGCCCCGGCCGGACAGGCAGATACACACGCCAAGCAGAGAGTGCAGACAGAACTGTTAATATTAAGTCCGGACTCATCATAGACTGAAACTATTTTTAAGCGCGCTAACTCCGGGTTAAACACCCCTTCTTTAGCTGCGGAACAGGCCAACTGGCATAAGCGGCAACCGATACAGAGCTCTTCATTTAATTTTAAGACCACAAACGTTCCTCCGTTGCAAATCAAAATTATATCTCAAAATACTATTAAAATTAGAACCAACTCCAAAATTCCAATTCATCCCGTATTGGTTTACCCGGGAGAATATTAACTTGCAGTTTCTCGCTTTCCACTACAACTTCTCCGTTTACTATGACATAGTCAATGCCTTCGGGTGGTGTGTCAGGTTGACCCGTTCCCGGGTAATTTGACCTATCTGTAATTCTGTTCAGATCAAATACTACAATGTCGGCATCACAACCTAATTTTAAGCGGCCCTTATTGTGTAAACCAAGCCTGTGTGCTGGAAGTAGAGTACACTTCCTCACTGCTTCAAGCAATGATATCCTTCCTTGTTCTCTGACCATTTTCTGGAAAAACCTAGGGTATGTCCCTACGTCTTGGGGATGCCCCGTGCCAGGTTTTGGTGATCCCACTGCACCATCGGTAGAAACCATTACATATTTCGGCAATAACGCTTCATAAACTTCTGCTTCCTTACAGGCAAAAGCCACTACCACATCATCCTTATAGTTAGCCCGTAATTCGTCGTAGATTTCTCGGTTACAGCGCTGTCCTGCATACTTTCCGGTAGCCACAAACAAGTTACTATAATCACAGCCCCACTTTTCAAGACACCCTTCGTTGTATACAGTTGACCCAATAAATGTGCCAAAGGCATGGTACATTCCGCTGTCAGCGCTTAGGTTAAGCCCTTTTTCAACAGCTTCATTTAGTACCTCAAGTGCTTCCGTCATCATGCCCATACCAACCTGATACACTAAATGAGATACCTGAACACGTGCTCCAGTCAACTCCGTGATTCGTACAACCTCCTTGACAGCGCCAATTCCAGCCCAAGAGTCTGTGCGAGTGTGGACAGCAACAAGTTTGTCATACTTAGCGGCAATCTGGCTAAGGGCCAAAACTTCATCAAAAGAAGTCCCCGGGGAATACTCCAGGCCAAAGGAGAGTCCAATTGCACCCTGGGCAAAAGCAATTTCTAAAAGAGATATCATTTTCTTAACTTGTTCCTTAGAGGCGGCCTCATAAGGGTTGGTCACCCCAACTTCTTGCCTTAGTGTTGAATGACCAATCATCATAGCCTGATTGAGCGGAAATTTACGAGACCCTAATTCGTCAAAAAAGCGATCCAGGTTAAAGACACCGAACCCGCAGTTGCCACCCACTGAAGTGGTTATTCCCTGAAGAACCGCGCACTGAGCGGAATATAAATATCCATCGATATGAGCGTGGATATCTATAAATCCGGGAGAAACGATATTTAATGCTGCGTCGATTTCCTTTTTTCCCTGTATCTCGTCTCTTGTAATAGCCGCTATTTTTCCACCATTAATCCCAATATGACCAACGGTCATTTGGTTCCTTTCGGGGTCTACTAATGTACCGTTTTTTATAACCAGATCAAATTCACTCAATCTAATCACCTTCTTTCCGGCTTAATCTTTATCACAGGCTTAGAAAAACCCTAAAGTTAGAATTTAGGTAAACTGTCAGGACATATTACCTTTGTGTGTATCCGTCATATGTCAAGATTGGTTTGTATAGATCCGGTCTACGATCTCTAAAAATGCCCCATTCAATTCTTTTAGTCTCAATCTGATCTAAATCAAACTTAGCCACCAATACTGTTTCTTCTGAAGAATCTGCTTCCGCCACTTTTTCACCTTGAGGTCCAACAATAAAGGAGGAACCATAGAAAGTAATAGTAGAATCGTCAATGGTTTCTGTTCCTACCCGGTTAGAGGCCACCAAAGGCACTAAGTTAGCTGCTGCGTGACCTTGTTGTGTAATTTGCCAGTGCTCTTTTGAGTTTATCGAGGGATCATGCGGTTCTGAACCTATGGCAGTTGGATAGAATAAAATTTCAGCTCCCTGAAGTACCATACAACGAGCAGCTTCCGGATACCATTGATCCCAACAGATACCTACGCCGATTTTTGCATAACGCGTGTTCCATACTTTGAAACCGGTATCCCCCGGATTAAAGTAGAATTTTTCTTCATAGCCAGGTCCATCGGGAATATGACTTTTTCGATATACACCCAATATCTTGCCATCTGCATCGATAACAGCGATCGAATTATATCTGACATTATTTTTTTTTTCATAAAAACTGATAGGCAGTACTACTTGTAATTCTGTGGCTAGGTTTTGAAAACGTTCAATAGTTTT
>DAHVVW010000128.1 GCA_027357125.1 Clostridiales bacterium | reverse complement strand
TCTGGCTGAATTTTTAGCCCCTGCTAAATTTAATACTGGAATAAAGGCCATGGAGGTCAAGACCCAAAAAAGGGGTCACTCCTTGGTCTTTTATGTTTTTTTTCAGGAGATTTATTCAAAGACTTATTTGGAGGAGGAGAATGATTATGTGTGAAGCCAATGCTTATCTCAAAGAGGGAGAAGAAGAAGTGTTATTGATGGAAGGGGTAGATGTGATTGAGCCTTATGAAAACGGACTCAAGCTGGTGGACATCTTTGGCAAACAAAAATTTATCAAAGCCAGGATTAAAGATATGACCCTGTTAAACCACCGCATCATCTTAGAGGAAACGACTGCTGAGGACGGTCTGCAGAGATAGCACGTTTGCCCTGGGAGGATAAGTTTTTAGAGGAGTGAAGGAGGAGTAAGTATGCACATACCTGACGGGTATCTAAGCCCGCAAACTAATGTTGTTCTGGGAGCAGCCAGCGCCCTGGCTGTGGCAGTCGCTGCCGCCAAAACCGCGCGCACGGTTAAGGCCAAGTACATCCCCCTGCTGTCGATCGGTGCGGCCTTTGCTTTCACGATTCAGATGTTCAATATTCCGGTGCCGGACGGGACGACTGCTCATGCCGTGGGTGGGACCTTGCTCACAATTCTCCTCGGTCCGTGGGCCGCGATGATTTCTATTGCGGTAGCGTTAACTCTCCAGGCTCTCTTTTTCGGGGACGGAGGAATTTTGGCCTTAGGAGCAAACATTTTTAACATGGGTGTCATTCTACCGTTTGTAAGTTATGCTGTCTATCGGCTGGTCGCAGGGGGCAGTGCGGTTCAGTCCAAACAGCGTCTGGCGGCTGCCGCAATTGCCGGGTATATTGGGATCACAGCGGCGGCAGGCATGGCCGGGGTTGAGTTTGGTTTGCAGCCGCTCCTCTTTCACACGGCCAACGGCACTCCGCTTTACAGTCCCTACGGGCTAAATGTAGCCGTGCCGGCGATGCTTTTTGCGCATTTAACTATTGCGGGTCCGGTGGAAGCACTTGTTACCGCCATGGTCATTGCTTATCTGCAACGTTCTAATTATGCTCTGCTCGCAGGGGAGAGTAATGTAAGAACATCCGGTAGCGTGCGCTGGAGAAGGGTTGTTGTCACTTTTGCGATTCTGGTGGCGCTCACACCCCTCGGGTTGTTAGCAAAAGGAACTGCCTGGGGAGAGTGGAGCGGGGAAGAGATACAGGCCGTCACCGGTTTTATCCCGGCAGGGATGCAAAGATTCAGCGGTTTTTGGCGGCATACTCTTCTGCCAGATTATGCAATTGCCGGTCATGACCAAATGTTCTGGCAGCAAACTCTTGGTTACCTCATTTCCGCTCTTGCCGGTCTGGCTTTAATAGCAATAGCAACCTTTATCATACAACGCATTATGCGCAAAGGAGGAGACCGCGATGGATCTGCCCCTTTGGCTCCAAGAAAATAACCCCGGTTTTCAGAAGCCAAAACTAAATCCGGAATTAGATCCTGGCAAATCGGGAATTGCAAAATTCAGGCCCCGCCGCAAGCGGGGCTTTATTCAAAAGACACTGGAAGAGATCGTGCGCGTTCTCAGGGATTCTTTCTTCTCAGAAGAACTGGCAATGCGCCCTGGGTTTCTTCAGTCTTTAGACCCACGCGTAAAAATCCTGGCTTTAGTTGTCTTGCTGCTTTCGAACAACCTTATTAGTCATCTGGGTGTACTCTGGGGCAGCTATCTCGTCTTGTTAGCCTTGGCTGCTTGGTCAGGTGTAGGGCTGGGTCCACTTTTGAAACGGGTGTGGCTGGTGGTGCCGCTCTTTTCCGGGATCATGGTTTTACCTGCTATCTTTAACTGGGTGCGCCCGGGAGACCCTCTGTTTACTATCTTTACTGCGGATCAGCCCTGGCACGTGGGATTCTTACATTTTCCGGCTGTGTTGGCTGTTACCAAACAGGGCGTGAACGGAGCGGTTTTGCTTGTGAGCCGGGTGGGGATCTCAGTAACTTTAGCCTTTATTGTGACCTTGACCACCCGCTGGACGGACTTGCTGAAGGCTTTGCGTTCCTTTTTCGTACCGCGGATTTTCGTCACGACTCTGGAGATGACTTACCGTTATATTTTCGTACTCATAACGATCTTGGAAGAGATGTTCCTGGCCCGCAAGGCCAGGGATGCCGGGCGATCATCCACGTCCGAACAGCGCCGTTTTATCGCTTCGGCGATGGCGTCTTTGTTCGCCCGCTCTTTGCACATGAGTGAGGAAGTGTATGCGGCCATGACTGCCCGTGGTTACAGCGGAGAAGTGTATACCATGCACCGTTTCCGGCTGCGCCTGCCCGATTTATTCTTTGCCCTTTTTGTGCTTTTAACTTCTTTGACTTTCTATGTGGCGGACAAAGTATTGCGGTGAATGAAGAATACATGCACTCGAACATCGAATATCGAACATCGAATATCTATTAGGGGCAGGGAGGGAGTAGAAAATGAAGGATGCTTTGCAGCAAGGCCTAGAGCCGATTTTTGACTTGAATAATGTTTCCTACTCATATATTCAGAATCAGCTTGTGCTTAACAATGTTAATTTGCAGCTTGTTAGAGGGGAAAGCTTAGTCATTCTTGGGGCCAATGGGAGCGGAAAATCAACGCTCCTTAAAATGCTGTGCGGACTTATTCATCCGACTTCCGGGCAGATTCTGGCTTTTGGGCGAGAACTAACAGAGAAAACCCTGCAGGAACCAAATTTCCTTAAGGAATTTAGGCAGAGCGTGGGATTTATCTTTCAAAATTCTGAGGCCCAGCTTTTCTCTACTACAGTCTGGGACGAGCTGGCTTTCGCACCGCTGCAGGCAGGTTTGCCCGCGGCAGAAGTCAGAGAGCGCGTAGAAGATACGGCAGCTTTAGTGGGGATACAAAGCTTGCTCAACCGATCCCCTCACCGCTTGAGCGGCGGAGAGAAGAAAAAAGTGGCCTTGGCCTGTGTGCTCACCGTCAACCCAGGGGTTTTGTTCTTGGATGAACCGACGAATGGGCTTGATCCGCGTACCCAGTTTTGGCTGGTGGAATTTCTCATTGCGTTGCGTGAGGCGGGCAAGACCGTGATTACGGCGACTCATGACCTGTCGATTGTCGAGGATATCGCCCGGAGGGTAGTCATTTTCAGTGAAGATCATACAGTGGCAGCTGACGGGAAGCCGTTGGAGCTTTTGCCCAATCGGAGGCTGCTTTTAGAACTGAATTTGATTCATGAACGCTCGCATTTTCATGTAGGTGGGTCGAGGCACCACGGGTGATGGAGGAGTGAGGAGATGCCGCAGCGGTCACATCTCAATACGGAGAAAAAGATAGTCGAGGCCATGATTTATCTCTACTGCAAGAAGAACCACGGTACAACAGAAAGATTGTGTACAGAGTGCCAGGAACTATTAAACTACGCCCATAAACGTCTGGGGAACTGTAAGTTCGGGGAGGACAAGCCCACATGTGCCAAATGCACTGTGCACTGCTACAAACCGGACATGCGGGAACGGATTAAGAAGGTTATGAGGTATTCCGGGCCAAGAATGCTTTACACTCATCCCTTATTAGCGATCAGACACTTGTGGGACGGGCGCAACCGGCAGGCTGCAGACTAATGCAGGCTAGACCGGTTTTTTTATTTATTTGAAACTTTCTTTGGTACTTGACAGAAAAGTTATTTTGATGGATACTTTACTAGGTAAAATATTGAGGAGATAAACGATATGGATGAGAATGAAACGAAATTTTTGGCGCAGGAACTGGCGCGCACGATGGGGCAGATAAAGCGGAATGCGATGCGTCCCACTTCCTGGCACGGCATTAAGCCCAGTGAATTTATGTTGTTGCACACTTTAATTCACGCGCTGCCCCTGGATGCGAAAGGAATGAAAGTTTCGGATTTGAGCGCACATCTGCAAATCACGCCTGCAGGGGTGACTCACACGCTAAATTCCCTTGAAGAAGGGGGACATATTGAGCGTCTGGCAGATCCTTTGGACAGACGGATTGTGCTTGTGCGCCCTACAGCCAAGAGCAGGGAAATGGTTGAATCAATGCACGCTCAGCATGTTGCATTTTTGCAGGAATTGATAGGTTTTCTGGGAGAGAAGGACAGCAGGGAGCTTATCAGACTGCTTTCATTGACATTGGATTATTTCAGAGAAAGAAGGAATAGAGATGCAGACAAATCAAATAGAGACGGAGAATAACCCCAGGCGCAAAATTTTGCTGGTGGGACTGCTGATAGCCCTCCTCTTTGCTTCCCTGGATCAAACAATAGTTGGTACAGCGATGCCGCGGGTAGTCGCCGACTTGCAAGGACTGGATATCTTTGTGTGGGTAACCACCGCCTATATGCTCAGTTCGACTACGGTTGTGCCGATTGCCGGGAAACTGGCTGACATATTTGGCCGCCGTATTATGTATATCTTAGGAATTTTCATTTTTATGTTGGGCTCTGCTTTAGCAGGGCAAGCGCAAAGCATGACCGAGCTCATTTTGTCCCGGGGCCTGCAAGGGTTAGGCGGCGGGATCATGATGCCGATGGCGATGACGATTGTCGGGGATATGTTTCCCCCGAGTCAGCGCGGTAAATGGCAAGGGGTTATGGGAGCAGTGTTCGGGCTGTCTTCAATCATCGGGCCTACGATCGGGGGCTGGATTGTCGATCATGCTTCCTGGCGCTGGGTTTTCTATATTAATCTGCCGGTCGGGATCCTAGCGGCAGTCTTTATCTTTTTTGGATTAAGCGGAGAGAATTACAGGAAAGATAAGGTTTCCATTGATTATGCAGGCGCTCTTACCCTTATTATTGGTTCGGGAGCCCTTTTGCTCGGGTTAAGCCTGGGTGGCAAGGACTATCCCTGGGGATCCTGGCAAATCATCAGTTTGTTTGCCGCGGCTGTCATATTTATAGCTTCCTTCGTTTTCCTAGAGAAAAGAGCGGAGGATCCGATTCTTAACTTTAATCTATTTCGTAACCGTGTTTTTACTGGTGTTAATATTGTAGGCTTTTTTATGGGATTTGGGATGTTCGGCGCGATTATGTTCCTGCCTCTGTTTCTGCAGGGAGTTATCGGTGTGAGCGCTACCAGGTCCGGCAACTCCATGATCCCGATGATGGCGGCGATGATGATGACCAGCATCATCGCCGGGAAACTCATTACCAAGATTCGCTTCCGCACGCAATTGGCCGCAGGTATGAGCATCATGTCCATAGGCTTCTATCTGTTGAGCACCCTGACAGCCAACTCAACTACACTCACAGCGATGAGTTATATTGTAGTTTTAGGCATAGGAATGGGACTGGTAATGCCGACATTGACGATTGCGGTGCAGAGCGTGTTCCCGCCGGCACAGCGGGGAGTGGTCACGTCAGCCACTATATTTTTCCGTAGTATTGGCAGTACTATTGGTATGACGATTTTGGGCGTAGTCATGAATCATCGCTCAATCGGCACTCTGCAAAATGACTTTATCCCGGTAGTTCAAAAGATTCCGGGGATGCAGTCAGGCCCGTTTGCAAGCATGTTCCAGAAAGCGCAGTCCGATCCGCAAAGTCTATTTAACATGCTCTTGAGTCCAGAGACACTAAAGAAAATTCCGGAGCAGTTACAGCAAATTTTGCTTCCTCCTCTGAAAACTGCCCTCGCTGATTCCCTGCATCTCGTCTTTCTCGTGGCGATGGGAATTGTTCTGGTCGGGATCGTTGCCAGCTTAACGGTCGGGGATGCCCGCATCGAAGGAAATAAAGTGCTTGGGATTAAAAAGGAAGGAACTCCGTTACTTGAAGGAGATGCGCGCTAAGCTGGTGGTATGTTAGAAGAAGCTAGGCATAAAGGGTTTTTTCAAGTAAGATAGATATACAAGAGCGGAGGTGGGAGCGTGGGCCAAAGTGTTATCATTGTCAACCGCCGCGGGGCGATAACTTTTGCGGACAGTGAGTTTGAGCATTTTCTGAGGATTCCAGCTGCTAAAGCAATTGGCTATAGCCTGGCTGAAGTATTTCCGGAGACGCGGGTGCTCGAGGTCTTTACCTCCGGGCAGGCTTTGCTCTGCCGACACCGCTTGGGGGATCTGTCGATAGAGGCACACTACTTCCCTCTACGCAAACAAGGCACTCTCACGGGTGTTGTCGTCTGTCTGTACTCAGCCAAGGACCATGCAGCGGAGAAAAAAGAAGCAGCGGCCCGAGTTTTGATTGAGCTTTATGAAGGGATATTAACTGACTTGCCTTTAGGCATGGCGGTTGCCAACCATGAGGGTCGGATTGTGATGATCAACTCTCAATACTCCCAGTATTTGAGAATCGATGGGAAAAAGGCAGTCGGGCTGGCGCTGGCAGAGGTTGCACCGTTTACGCGCCTGCAGGAAGTGATGAAGACGGGGGACGGATTTTTAGATACAGGTGTGCGCCACCGGGGGCAGACTTTTTTCCTCGCTGAGACGGCGATCACAAGCGGTGGCACAGTACTTGGGGGTTTAAGCAAGCTTATGGTCAAA
>DAHVVW010000127.1 GCA_027357125.1 Clostridiales bacterium | reverse complement strand
ATTCGGAAAAGTTTACCCCGGCATAGGAATTGAAATAATAGAAGACGGTACTTTAGAACTTATTGATAAGCTGCTTAACGATACCCTTGATATAGCTTTAATCGCCGCAAATACCAGAATCAAGTCAACTTTGGAAGCAGCGGGTATTAGATATAAAATATTAACAAGCGGACGTTCAATTGTGATTACATCACAAGACAATCCCCTGGCACGACAAGATAAAATTTCGCTCAGCCATCTCAGGAATGAGCGCATAATATTAAATCGCCAAGGCATTCTGGGCGAGGAAGTTCGTGCACTTTTAGGAGATTCCGTTAGAAGTAATAATATTTACTCAACTGATTCGCAAGAGTCTGCCCTCAAACTGGTAGAATCAGGAGTTGGAATATCGATTCTTCCCGAAGCTTATATCACTGCCTGGGGACTAAAGGAAAAATCTACTATAAAAATACTTGAGCTGGATGATATCCAAATAAATTTGGCTCTATGTTGCATTTACAAAAAAAAATTATACCGCCCTCAGTATCTTCAAAAACTAATCGATATGTTCATTGAAAATAACAGATATGAATAAAAAGGGGGGCTTTGCAAAATGCAATATAGTAGGCTTATTTACTTGAAACAATAAATGTAAGGGGTTCCTAGCGCTGTTTGGTGCGCAGAGGTGGAGGCTAAAAAATCATTGACAAGGGGGGATTATGGTGGTGAATTCCGCAGGTTACCGTGCAGAGAAGCCTTGGCTTGAGCATTATGATCAGGAAGTGCCGCAGGCCCCGACTTACCCGGAATTGAGTCTAGACGATCTGGTGGAACAAATAGTCCGACAAGATTCCCAACGGATTGCCCTTATATTTATGGGTAAACGCTTGTCTTATGCTGAGCTATGGGGATATGTTGAGAAACTGTCAGCCGCTCTTCACGAAGAAGGTGTTGCTGAGGGAGAACGGGTGGCTTTACTGCTTCCGAACTGTCCGCAGTTCGTTATGAGTTACTATGCGCTGCTCAGGTTGGGAGCAACGGTGGTGCCAATCAATCCTTTGAGTACGGAGACGGAACTTTTACATATCATGCGGGATGGCCAAGTTAAGGCCGCCATTGCCTTGGATCTGTTGATCGAACGTCTGGAAAATGTCCGCAAGGTGTGTCAGGAGGCAGGAGAGGGTTGGCTCAAAAACATATATTACACCTCGCTGCGGGAATTCTTGCCTTTCCCACTCAATATGCTTTATCCGTTACGTCAGAAGATGTCCAGGGAAGGGAAAAAACGGTTGTCAGAGGCGGGTAAGTTTTCGGAATTATTAGACAAAAAGGCTCGCCTTGGTCCGGTTCCTCAAATGGATGTGCATAAAGATGTCGCCGTATTGATTTATACCGGAGGGACGACCGGCAAGCCGAAGGGAGTTATGCTTTCTCATTATGCGTTAGTTGCCAATGCGATGCAGTGTTCAGTTTGGGGAAGCATGACCAGGGAAGACAGCATCCTGACCGTGTTGCCTATTTTTCATGGTTTTGGCATGAGCGTCTGTATGAATGCCTCATTATTATCAGGAGCGTCTGCCGTTCTGATTCCCCGCTTTTCGGTGGAGGATATCCTCAAAGCGGTGGATCGTTTTCAGCCGACGCTCTTTGCCGGAGTTCCCACCATGTATATTGGTCTGATCAACCATCCGCGCCTCGTCCGCTATGCGCTCACTTCCTTGCGGGGCTGCTTTGTGGGGGCTGCTCCTCTGGCACCGGAAGTCAAACGTCGTTTCGAGGAATTAACCGGGAGCCGTCTTATGGAGGGCTACGGCTTGACGGAAGCGGTCACGGCTCTGTGTGCCAATCCTTACCGGGGAGTGAACAAAACCGGAAGTATTGGACTGCCTTTCCCGGATGTGATCATCCAAATCCGGGATGTGGAAACCGGGCAGCGGGAACTTGCACCCGGTGAAACGGGTGAGCTGGTTATCCAGGCTCCGGAGCTGATGCTAGGTTACCATCAACGTCCGCAGGAGACGGCTGGAGCATTGAGGGACGGATGGCTTTTTACCGGCGACCTGGGTTATCGGGATGAAGAAGGATATTTTTTCATTGTGGATCGGAAAAAAGACATGATTATTACCGGTGGCTTCAACGTCTATCCGCGGGAAGTCGAGGATGTCCTTTATGATCATCCTGCCGTGCGGGAGGTCTCTGTGCTCGGGGTGTCTGATGACTACAAAGGTGAGCGTGTAAAGGCATTTGTTGTACTCAGGGAGGGTGCTCAAGCAAGTCAAACGGAGCTCATTTCTTTTTGCCGCCAACACCTTTTGCCTTATAAAGTCCCAGTGGAGATTGAGTTCCGGCAGGAGTTGCCCAAGACAGCGATAGGCAAAGTTCTGAAACGGGCGCTGAGGGAGGAAAGAAAGGATTGACGCCCGCTGGGAAACATGATCACAAAGGAAGGATCCATGCCCGGAGGGAGATCTGATCGCAAGGAAGGAGCACTGCCCGGAAATGGAGCTTGAGGTAAAGGAGAATGATGAATATTGGACATAACGATGGTGAAAGCAGAGGAAGAACTGACTTTTTTACTTGAGGAAGCGGTCCTGCGGGGAAAAAATGCCGCTGAACGTTATCCCGAGCAGCGCTTTTTTGGTTACCTGTGCAGTTATTATCCGGAGGAACTCATTTTGGCGGCAGGCTTGGAACCCTTGCGTCTTTTGCCAGGTTCAGATCCAGCCAATCCCGCTGAATTACCGTCTTATTGTTGTTCCCTGGCTCGGGGGACCCTGGCGGAGGCCAAGAAAGGAAAAAGCGGGCTTGTAGGGGTGGGGATGGCCCATACCTGTGATACGATGCAATGCCTGGATGGGATTTGGTCAGACCGATTCGGCCGGGAAAACGTGCTGCCTATCGTTCCCCCAGTTCTATTAAATGCTCCTGGCGCACGGAGGTACTACCAAAGAGAGATTGAAGAATTGTCTGCGAAATTGCTTCGTCTCAGTGAAATTAAACGTAGTTTTTCAAATGAGGAAGCGTTAGAATGGGCTTGGCAGGTTTGCACCAGGGCTCGTCAATTGGCCGCCGAGTTGGACGAATTACGTCCCCGGTTGCCCTCTCCGCTCGTATCAGCTTTGCTGCGCGCCGGACAACTTCTGCCCAAAGAGCGATTTATTGAGGCTTTGCTGACGGTGCTTCCGTTGCTGCATATCAAGGCTGGGGAGGATTCCGGGCGATACAGGGTTTTGGTAAGCGGAGCGGTTCTGGAAACAGACAGTTTATTTCAGATGGTCGAGGATCTCAATGGGCGGGTGGTGGCTGATGACACCTGTACAGGCTATCGCCATTATGCTCAGAATATAGTTGGGGGAGCCAACGACAAAATTCGAGTGGATGAAGCGCCAAGAGACTCTAGGGACTCGCAGTCTCAGAACTCAATGAATTCAAGAGAGTCGGTTTTGACTCAAATTGTACAGCGTTATGTGACTATGCCACCTTGTCCATGTCGCAGCCAAGGCTTGGAAAAAAGGCTTGACTATTTGGAAGCTTTAGCTCTAAAACGCGGGGTTCAGGGGGCGATCCTCGCGATTCGCAAATACTGTGAACCACATGCCTGGGATGCGGTGCCTTTAAAAGAACGGCTGGAAGTCAGGGGAATCCGTACGCTGATCTTAGAATTAGAAGCTTCAGAGGTAGGGGGGCAGGAGAGAACGCGCCTACAGGCTTTTCTGGAGAGTTTGAGCAACTGAGGTTAGTCTGAACGCTGCCAAACGGAGTGATAAAAAGATGGCTGAAGAAAAAAAATATCGTCAGTTTCAGGTAAGTAAGGACTTAAAACGATTAATGGCCAAACATTATGCGTTAGGTCGTTACTATCGTTATTGGGGACGGCCTCTGCGCCGGAAACTGGCTTGGATTACCAGTGGGGCTCCTGTGGAACTGCTGCGGGCATTTAAGATTTATTCCGTTTATCCGGAGCAGTATGGGGCAATCTGCAGTACGGCCAAGGCGACGGAAAAGCTCTGTCAGGCTGCGGAGGCTGCGGGATATTCCCAGGATCTGTGTTCCTATGCCCGCTCGCACATTGGGTCTATCCTGCGTCCGGATTTGGCCCCCATGCAGGGTTTGCCCAAACCGGATCTCTTGGTGGCTTGCAACAATATTTGCGGGACGGTGCTTAAATGGTATGAGGCGTTGGCTCATCTCTTGAAGGTACCTCTCTTAGTACTTGACACGCCATACCTACCCGGGGAACAGACTGAACATGCACAACAATATGTGTTGGAACAATTGCAGAGTATGGTTGCACACTTGGAAGCCTTAACCGGAAGAAAGCTGGATAGGCAGGAACTGAAGCGGCAACTGACGCGCAGTGCGGAAATGACGAAACTTTGGCGGGAGATCCGGGAACTGGCCCAGGCCCATCCGTCTCCTCTTAATGGTCCGGATTTGTTTATTCAGATGGCGCCTATTGTTGCTATACGTGGATCTCAGGAGGGAATCGATTACTACCGTAAATTAAAAGCAGAGACTGAGGAACGGGTTCGTCGTAGCGAGGGTTCGATCTTGGAGGAAAAGATACGCCTGGTTTGGGATAACATTGCCATTTGGCCGAAACTCTTTAGCTTCACTAAGATGTTTACCGAGCGAGGAGCTTGTTTTGTCACTGATACCTATAGTGGTGGTTGGACGGCGGAACTGGCTCCAGGTGATCCCATGGAAAGTTTGGCCGCGACCTATACGGAAATCTTTCTTAATCGTTCGCCGGAGTTTCGGGCTCAGCAGATGATTCAATTGATCGAAGCATATGGAGCCAATGGATTTGTACTGCATTCCAATCGTTCCTGCAAGCCCTATTCCCTGGTGCAGGAGGTCATTCGGCGCCGGGTGATGAAGAAGACAGGTGTGCCGGGTCTCATGGTGGAGGCGGATATGGCGGATCCGCGGGCTTATGCGGAGGAATCCGTGCGTACGAGGGTGGAGGCATTTCTGGAAACACTTCAGGCTTAATGAGGAAGAAACATCCGGATAGAAATAATTCAAGAAAACAGAACAGAGTACAAAGGATTAGGTATGGAGCATAAAACACCTGGGGTCTGGGAGGGTAGAACGCAGTGGAAGATTTTTTTATAGGTGTGGATATTGGTTCCCTTACGGCCAAGGTTGTTCTGGTCGATGCCCAGGGCAAAGCGCTCGGCTGGGCTGTGGCCCGGTCCGGCTACAGTGGCCGGGATGTAGCGCAGCGGTTAACAAGAGAAATTCTGGCGGAAAAAGGAGTCAAGGAAGAGCAGATCAAGGCGACTGTCGCCACGGGGTATGGGCGCGTGACTTACCCGGCCGAGCGGGAAGTGTCTGAAATAACCTGTCAAGCAAAAGGGAGCGCGCATTTCTTTCCGGGGGCGAGGACGGTGATCGATATTGGAGGTCAAGACAGCAAGGTGATTAAAGTATTGCCAGGAGGCAAAGTGATTGATTTTGCCATGAATGACAAGTGTGCGGCAGGTACGGGGCGTTTCTTGGAGGTCATGGCCGGAGCTTTGGAAGTATCACTGGAAGAAGTAGGAGCGTTAGCTTTGAAGGCAGAAGAACACAAATCGATCTCTTCCTTTTGTACCGTATTTGCTGAATCCGAAGTGATATCTCATGCGTCTGCAGGAGCCCTCAAGCCGGATATCCTGGCCGGAGTCTGTGAAAGTGTGGCGGCACGGGTATCGGCGCTGGTGGAGCGGGTGGGTCTGGAATCCGAAGTCGTTTTTACGGGAGGGGTAGCCAAGAATGTTGGCGTAACCAAAGCCTTGAGCGAACAAATTGGGTATCCTTTGTTGATCCCGGAAAATCCTCAGATTACGGCAGCCTTAGGTGCAGCTTTGCTGGCTTGGGGAATGGGAAAAAATTAAAGGTTTACTCCATCTCAGGGATGTTTAGAAACGACCTGTGTTTATTCATTGCTAGGCTGTCATGGAACATAGTTACTTTTGGTCTGAAGCCGCCGCGCAGGGCATAAACTCTTAGGGAGATTTGGCAAGCTCTCGACGGGGGGTAATTTCCGTGTACGGCTTTGGAGCTTGGTTTAACCGTTTTTTTGCCCGGGGAGAACGCATGGTCATCCGGATTTTGGTGCTGGCCTCGGTGGTGCTGGTTGTGGCCCAGCTTGCTTTAGGATTGGCTAAAGACCCGGTGAAGTTCTATCTGGCAGTGGCCCAAAAAGTTGAGATGCCCTCGATGGATGTCAGTGCTGTGCCTGGCGGGACAATAACAGACGAAAAACAAGCTCCGCAACCGGCTAATCAGAACAAGTTATACAAAATTACTTTGGTGGCAGTCCCGGCGGCTCCGGTGAGGGTTTGGCAAAACGGGCGTTTTCTGGGCGTCTTAGCCAAGGGAGAACAGGAATTTTCGGTTCAGGCCGGTCAGCTTCAGTTGGACGGTCGGGCAGTCAGCCAACCCGTGCGCGTTCGGGTAACCAAACGGGATGCGGCACTCCACGATCCCCGCCTCAATCAGACCCTGGTAATTCAAGGGAATGTTCAAACCCTGCAAGTCGGAACTTGAAGTAT
>DAHVVW010000126.1 GCA_027357125.1 Clostridiales bacterium | reverse complement strand
CAATAAATCTATCTTAATAAAGCTAAAAGTCCGGCTCATGGCCGGACTTTTATTCTTTTGCATAAAGATACTGTTTGTGCTAATATAAAGTTTAGTGTTTTTCTGGTATCGATAATAAATTTAGCAATAAAGATTGGGGAATGAACTTAAGTATGCAGGTTTTTAATCTTAGAAATATTGCCATAATAGCTCACGTTGACCACGGTAAAACTACTTTAGTAGATTCCATGCTTAAACAAAGCGGAACTTTCAGAGCCAACCAGCAAGTCATGGAACGTGTCATGGACTCAAACGACTTAGAACGGGAACGCGGAATTACAATTCTGGCCAAGAATACATCTGTACACTGGCAAGGCACCAAAATTAACATTGTTGACACTCCTGGACATGCGGATTTTGGCGGGGAAGTGGAACGGGTCTTAAAAATGGTGGACGGGGTCTTATTAATTGTGGACGCCTTCGAAGGTCCAATGCCCCAAACACGTTTTGTTTTACGTAAAGCTCTGGAATTAAAACTTGTCCCCATTGTGGTCATAAATAAGATTGACCGCCCGGATGCCCGTCCGGAGGATGTTCTGGATGAAGTACTGGATTTATTTATTGAACTGGGAGCAGATGACGAGCAGATAAATTTTCCGGTGGTTTATGCGTCTGCCCGTCAAGGGAAAGCAAGCCTTAAGCCAGAATCTTTGGAGGAGAGCTTGGAGCCCTTGTTTGCCGTAATCATGGAGCATATCCCCGCTCCCCAGGCTGACCCGGACGCCCCCCTGCAGATGTTAATCACCACCTTGGATTATGATGACTACGTGGGGAAAATTGTGATCGGTCGCCTGGTGCGCGGAAGAATCAGTCAAGGAGAAAATATAGCTATCATCAAACGTGATGAGAGTTTTGAAAAAGCCCGGGTAGGCAAAGTGTTGCTCTTTGAAGGATTGAACCGCCAAGAAGTGGCGGAAGCTCCGGCAGGGGAAATTGTCGCTCTTACCGGACTTAGCAGCGCCAACATTGGGGAAACAGTTGCGTCTGCCCTCAATCCGGAAGCTTTACCGCACATTGAGGTTGATGAACCTACTTTGACCATGAACTTTATGGTCAACAACAGCCCTTTTGCCGGTCAAGAGGGAGAGTTTGTAACTTCGCGCAAACTGCGGGAACGCCTGTACAAGGAAGTCGAGACCAATGTTAGCCTGCGGGTAGAAGATACAGATTCGGCTGATGTTTTCCGGGTTTCCGGTCGGGGAGAATTACATCTTTCCATTCTAATTGAAAACATGCGCCGGGAAGGGTATGAACTTCAAGTATCAAAACCGGAGGTTATTTATAAGAGTATTGAAGGGGAGAAGTGTGAACCCATTGAGCTCCTAATTTGTGACATCCCAGAAAATGCGATGGGAAAAGTGATGGAACTGTTAGGACAAAGAAAAGCTGAGTTAGTTAACATGACTAACCTCTCCCAGACTCAAATCCGCTTAGAGTTTAAGATTCCTGCCCGTGGGCTGATCGGCTTTCGCGGGGAATTTTTAACAGAAACCCGGGGGGAAGGGATAATGAGCCACGTTTTTAACGGGTATGAGCCTTATATGGGGGAAATCTCCGGGCGTCAGCGCGGAGTGCTGATTGCTTTTGAGGACGGGGAAACCACGACCTACGGCCTTAATGCAGCTCAAGAACGAGGGACAACATTCATTGAACCCGGGATCAAGGTTTATGAGGGTATGATCGTAGGGGAAAACAACCGTGAACAAGATATCGAAGTGAATGTAGCTAAGAAAAAGCATGTGACGAATATGCGTTCAAGCAATTCGGAAGAAGCTCTGAAGCTGGACAAACCCAGAGTCTTCTCTCTGGAACAAGCCCTTGAATATATTGAGGAAGATGAATTGGCAGAGATAACCCCCAAAAGCATCCGTCTGCGCAAAAGATATTTAGACCGTCAAGCCCGCGTTCGTTATGCGAAAAGCAAAGCCAGCCAGTAAGATTTTTAGAGAGTTTAGAGAAATGACTGTGATTTCCAGGACACCTTTTATTCCTGTCAGCGTATAGTAGTAAAGGACAGGAGGTGCCTGGCTTCCATGCCAATTCGCATAACTTTTCACTCTGAAAATAACCTGCGTCCGGTTATTCACTCTCCCGTACCGGCAGAGCAAGCAAGCGCGAGCCTTAAACCGGATATTTTAGAACAGGGGAAAGTCCGGAAGAGTTCCGCTGCTGTTGCCGATAAAGATAAGGTGACTGAAATCATCGGCGAACTTGATGCACTGGTAGGCTTGTCTAATGTCAAGAAATTGATTCGGGAATTACAGGCCTATGTTGAAATTCAGAAAAGAAGAATCCGCGAAAAGCTTACAGCTGATTCCTTGGTCCTGCATATGATTTTTCGCGGCAACCCAGGGACCGGCAAGACTACGGTAGCCCGCATTGTGGGTAGGTTATTCAAAGAACTCGGCACCTTACAAAAAGGGCATGTTATTGAATGCGAGCGGGCAGATCTAGTAGGAGAATACATCGGACATACGGCACAAAAGACCAGGGAACAAGTCAAAAAAGCATTGGGGGGGGTTCTCTTTATTGATGAGGCCTATTCCCTGGCGCGCGGTGGGGAAAAAGACTTTGGCAAAGAAGCAATTGACGCCCTGGTCAAAGCCATGGAGGATAATAAAGATAATCTGATCTTAATTCTGGCCGGATACCGCCATGAAATGGAATGGTTTTTACAAACTAATCCTGGACTACGTTCGCGTTTCCCGATTCACATTGATTTCCCTGACTATAGTTTAGAAGAACTCCTAGCCATCGCGGAATCCATGCTGGAAAAAAGGCAGTATATGTTAGTGCCTGAAGCCCATGAAACGCTGCGCCATCTTATTCAGATGCTCCTCCATAGCCATCCATATGCCGGTAATGCCCGCCTTGTGCGTAATTTGGTCGAACGCTCTATTCGTAAACAAGCCGTAAGGCTGTATCAAAAGCCTTCAAGCTCACGTGATGAGCTTATGCAAATTGTACCAGGCGATTTAACAATTGATGACATATAAAAAATCTTTATACGCATAATGAGTTTAAGGAGGGACAAGCTTTTGTTTTCCCGTTCTGATCTGCCACCAGTTCTCGCCCACGCACTCCGGGAAGCGGAGGTATTATTAGCTGAACAGGAAACCAGGCTTCAGGATATATCTTTTGCCAACCATGCCAAGGTTTTAGGCGCTTTTCAAGAAGAAAGAGTTACTACATATCATTTGCACGGAACTACCGGTTATGGTCTCGATGACAGCGGTCGGGAAGTTTTGGATAGGGTATTTGCCAGAATCTTAGGCACAGAAAAGGCCTTGGTTAGGGGGCAGTTTGTATCAGGCACGCATGCTATTGCCAGTGCTCTGTTCGGGGTTCTAAGGCCTGGGGATCATGTGCTTTCAGTTACGGGCAATCCCTATGACACTCTTGAAGAAGTGATAGGACTCAGGGGTAATGGGCAAGGAAGTCTTAAGGACTTTGGGGTTAGTTACAGCTCAGTGCCCCTGGATCATAAGGGCAACATTCAATACGAACTTATTAAAGAGAATATGACTGCGGAAACCCGCCTTGTGCTTGTGCAACGTTCACGCGGTTATTCCTGGCGAAACTCTGTGGCAATCACTCAAATTGAAGACCTAATTCAATTTGTTAAAGCTCATTTTCCGCAAGTACTGGTATTTGTGGATAACTGCTACGGTGAGCTAGTTGAAAAAAGAGAACCCGGAAACGTGGGCGCAGATTTAATGGCCGGCTCCCTAATTAAAAACCTCGGAGGAAGCTTAGCTCCGAGTGGGGGATATGTAGCAGGGAAGAGCGAACTGGTTGAACTGGCTGCACAACGCTTAACCGCACCGGGAATCGGTTCTGAGGTGGGCTCAACCCTAGAATGGCAGCGTTTGTTTTACCAAGGATCGTTTTTTAGCCCCCTTACCGTACTTGAATCCTTAAAAGGAGCAGTATTTGCTGCAGCCTTCTGGCAAACTCTTGGATTTGAAGTTAATCCTACCCCGGAGATGTTGCGCACTGACCTTATTCAAGCAATCAAATTAGGCTCACGTGAGCGCATGCTGGCCTTCTGTGAAGGATTACAGCAAGGCTCGCCCATAGATGCTCACGTAAGACCGATCCCTGCTTCAATGCCAGGGTATGAAGATGAGGTTATTATGGCTGGTGGCACCTTTATTCAGGGGTCTACCAGTGAATTTTCGGCTGATGGGCCTTTGCGTGAACCGTATATCGTATATCAACAAGGTGGAATATCCCATACTTATGTAAAATTGGGCAATATCCTGGCTGCACTTAGGTTATGGGAACTAGGGCTGATTAGTTAAGCATTTCTTAATTGTCTTTACCAAGCTTGAACCTGATCAGATTAAAACCCCGTTTATCTTCTTTATATCTTTTGAAAATGGTGGTAAAATTAACTGGTTTGATAGTTTTAGAATAATAAAATGAGGTGACAGCATGGGAGAATCGGAAAAAGGTACTGGACGCTTTATTTTTGAGCTCGTGCAAATACTTATCGTTGCTTTTGCCTTGTCTTGGATTCTGCGTACTTATGTCGTTGAAGCTCGTGTGATTCCCACCGGCTCAATGCTCCCAACGATTCAGTTGCAGGACCGCATAATTGTAGACAAATTTTTCTTTAAGCATTTTGATCAGATCAAGAGGGGAGATATCATAGTTTTTCATCCCCCGGCAGATGCTCATGCAACCGATGATTTTATCAAGCGAGTGATTGGGCTGCCAGGGGATAAAGTGGAAATACGCAGCCACCTTACTTATGTAAACGGACAGCAATTATATGAACCCTATCTACTTGAGCCTCCCGAGGAAGATTATGGCCCGATCGTTGTGCCTGAAGGTTCTCTAATAGTTATGGGAGACAACCGCAACCACAGTGCCGACTCGCGGGCATGGGGCTTTTTGCCCATTGAAAATGTTACAGGCAAGACTCTTTTCCGTTACTGGCCCCTTGGACATTTCGGTGCTCTTGCCCGCTAGGGAGGAGCGCCTTTTTCCACTTATTTTTCACACAAATTGTCTTAACGCATATATTTTAAAGAATTACGATAACTTTAGCGGGTTTCCTTTGGATAGTTGTAAGGCGAGAGGAGTAGGTGGTAATAATGGACAACGTGAAATTGAAGGTAATCATTCTATTTGGTGGCCAGTCAGGAGAACATGAGGTATCCCTGCAGTCTGCTAAATCCGTTCTTCAGTCCATTAACCCCAATAGGTATAATGTTGAAACAATCGGTATTTCAAAAGAAGGACAGTGGTATTGGGGAGTAGTTCCTGAGAATTTTTCTGAACATAAAGAGGATGCCCCTCTTGTAACCCTAGTACATGACCCTACAAACCCGCGTTTTATCTCCCTCGATGGTACCCTTCTGCCTGAGGGCGGACGTTTTGATGTAATTTTCCCTGTGCTCCATGGTCCTCACGGGGAAGACGGCACTCTTCAAGGTTTGTTGGAAATGTCTAATATTGCATATGTGGGATCAGGTGTCCTAGGCTCTGCTTTGGGCATGGATAAGGACCGCATGAAGGCTGCTTTCAGGGAAGCGGGGCTGCCGCTTGCCAAGCACCTTGCTTTTTTGCGTTCGGAGTGGCAAAACTCTTCCGCAGACTGCCTGGATGATATTGAAAAAGGCTTGGGGTATCCCTGTTTTGTAAAGCCGGCCAATCTCGGTTCCAGCGTAGGAATCACCAAAGCACATAACCGAGCTGAGTTAAGCGAAGCTTTGCATATCGCTGCCAGTTATGACCGTAAACTAGTAGTTGAAGAACATATTAACGGCCGTGAAATTGAGGTAAGCGTTCTCGGCAATGACTATCCCGTTGCTTCCTTGCCTGGAGAAATCCTGCCTGCTAAAGAGTTTTATGATTATGACGCTAAGTACCATGATACCGGATCACGCTTAATCATACCAGCCATTCTGGATGATTCTGTTATAAGTATTTTGCAGGAAAATGCTATCAAAGCATTTAGGGCGGTCGAAGCTGCCGGTCTAAGCAGGGTTGACTTCTTTCTCACGCCGGATAATAAAGTAATTGTTAATGAAATTAACACCATGCCCGGGTTCACAAGTATCTCAATGTATCCCAAACTTTGGGAGGTATCAGGCCTGGTCTATTCCGATCTTATTGACCGTTTGCTTAAGCTGGCTTTAGAGAGGTATCAGGAAAAGGGTGTAATGATCAACAAGTAATAAAATTTGCCAAAGCAAAAAGCGGAGCCTGTAGTCAGAAGACTATAGCTCCGCTTTTTTTATTATTCGACATCAGTGTATCATGCGAAAGACTCCGATAACCTTACCGAGTATCCGCACATCCTGGGAATAAATCGGTTCCATGGTTGAATTCTCAGGTTGAAGACGAATAAGGTTTTTCTCTTTGAAAAACCTCTTCACTGTAGCTTCATCTTCGATTAAAGCCACTACAATCTCGCCGTTGCGTGCGACCTGCTGTTGCCGTACCACAATTAAATCTCCGTCCAGAATACCAGCTTCAATCATACTGTCCCCCTGGACCTTAAGCATAAATACAGTATCATCAT
>DAHVVW010000125.1 GCA_027357125.1 Clostridiales bacterium | reverse complement strand
TCGGGTCCGCCGCCGCCGCTGTTGCCGCCCCATTTAGCCAGCAGGTTTCCATTGCTGTCAAACTTCTGGATCCTGTGGTTGAAGGTATCCGATATATAAACATTACCCGCACTGTCCACCGCTGCACCGACGCTCTCTGAGAAGACTTTATCAGCCTTTCTGTCGATACCGATGTGCAGCTCAACTGAGGCATAAGTCGAATAGCCATGGTATTTTATTAACTGACTATTGCCGGTATCCGTAACGATAAAATGTACCCCGTCACCCAAAGGCAGTACCTGGTTGGGAAAAACGGGCTCCAGGCGAACAACACCTATGTCGGTCGACCACTGATAGACGTGGCTGCTGTTATATTTCTTAATCTTATGGTTGTAACTCGACAGTAAAAAGTTCTCCTGATTGATAGCACAAACCCTCTCAGAAAGATGTTTATCCAAAAAGACGTACCTAATGTACACAGGGAAACGTTAGTAAGATTGGTATTCGTCAAGTGATTTGTGCTTCCAAAACGAGGTCATAATTTACGTAACATCTATTGACATACCCACATCCCAAGGAGTATCCTCTACTTAAATAAGGTGTGAGGAGGATACATCATGGGCGATTTTGAACGGTTTCTTGAGTTTAATAAGGAAATTGCTGAAGCCACACTAGAGATAATCAGGAAGTTTAAAGGGGAAGAAACACCTAAACCTGAACGTACGTATAAGCTGAAATTAGTTGAACATATACTTCGAACTGCTGGTAGGCCCTTACACATTTCGGAAATTATCGAGATGGCCCAACGAGATTTTCAGGTCACCCTGGAACGCGACTCTACTGTTTCCGCCCTGGTGAAAAAAGTAAAGTCAGGACAAACTTTTACTCGTACTGCGCCGAACACCTTTTCTTTAAGCAAAGGTGACGGCCATGATTCATGAAGTGAGCGAGATCCTAGTGGCTTTTCGCCAGTGCTTTAGGCGGAGTGCTTCCTTTCACTGGTTTGCCACCTTTGTTTTTGGGTTTCTTATCCGTTTGGATCATCACGGGGTTACGTCCATAATCCGGTGGATGGGCTTGAATCCCGACCTGTATGTGACCTCTTTGAATTTCTTCCGGGCTTCCTCTTGGAACCTGGCGGATATCCGGCGGCGCTGGTTGGAAATTATTGTGGCCCGCTGCTCGCTGGTAACTATTGGTGGCGCCTGTCTGATGATTGGAGATGGGATTAAAATCACCAAAGAAGCTGAGAAAATGCCGGGTGTAAAGAAGCTCCATCAGGAATCCGATAACTCCGGAAAGGCACCTTATATTTACGGGCATCATTTTGGGGTGTTGGGTCTGTTAGTCGGCACTGCCAAAAAGATGTTTTGTGTGCCCGTGATGGCTGAAATCCAGGAAGGTGTTGAGCAAATCCGGAAGTTTCAGGGTAAAGTCTCTCCCTTGCCAAGCAGTCAGGAGCAAGTAAGCATTGTAACACTGATGACTTCGATGGCTGCACGTTTAGCGATCCAGTTGAACAAAAGATGTATTGCGGTCCTTGATGGGTATTATGCAGTCGGCCCTACCTTTCTGGAGATTAAGAATTTGCTTGATGCAAAAGGAAACCGCTTGCTTCACGTTGTTACCCGCGCCAAGAAAAACATTGTTGCCTATCAAGACCCGCCTCCCCAAACGGGTAAACGGGGGAGACCACCGATGTACGGTCAAAAGCTAAAACTGATGGATTTGTTTCAACTGCGAAACAAGGATTTCCGGCAGGCCACAATCACTACGTATGGCCAAAGGAAGAGCATCTCCTTTTTGTGCCTTGACCTCATCTGGAGACCGATTAAGGCTAAGGTCCGTTTTGTCCTAATTGTTGATGGGAAAGATCATTTCATCCTGATGTGTTCGGATTTGGGATTAGCTCCATTAGAAATCATCCAGGCTTACAGTTATCGTTTTAAGATCGAAGTTACTTTTAAGATGATGAAACATCTAATCGGTGCCTTTTGCTACCACTTTTGGACAGCAGCATGGCCCAAGATCGGTAAACGTACCGCCAGCGATCTCTCAACCGTTACAAGTAATATCAGCCAACGCTTAATCGCGTTAGCCACAAACGCCATTGAGGGATTTGTACAACTTGGTTGCATCGCTACTGGCATTCTGCAAATTTTGGCACTCAACAATGAACAAATGATTTGGAGAAAGTACCGGGGTTGGTTGCGCACCTATACTTCCGAGGTGCCATCTGAGGAAACCACTAAGTCTGTTATCCAGGAAAACTTCTATCACAATTTCCGCGATTTCCGCGATACAGCGATTTACCAAATAATTATGTCAAAAAGTAGGGAACCATTGATAAGCAAGGACGGCAATGCTGCATAAGTTTAATGAACTTTAGACTCTCAAGTAAATAAGAAAGGGTGAATAAATTGGCACCTCAACAAGCCCAGCAAGCAACACAGCCTCAGCCCCTTACCGAACAGGAAATCCTCACCGATCTATTGGCAACGGAAAAACACATGACCTCAGCTTATAACACATTTATTACAGAAACAACCTGCGCTAATCTGCGGCAGCAGTTAAAAAACATCCTGGCAGATGAACAAATGATTCACGAGAACATTTACAATGTGATGAACCAAAAGGGCTGGTACACTCCGAGCGATGCTCCGGATCAGGAAGTACAGCAGTTAAAGGACAAATATAACCCAATGCAAGTGTAATTAGGTTTTAGATATTCGGAGAAAAAATGTGGGCTGTTCCAAGCAAATTGCTAAGGAACAGCCCATTTATCACCGCCGGCTAACTTATCGAGATAACTTTCTCTGCATCAGTCATGGTTTCTACAATCTCCAGCATATTTGAAACTTCTCCGACTGCTATTTTATCCCGGATGCCGTAATAATCGAGGCATGTCTGGCAAGCCAAAAGCCGAACTCCCTGGGCTTCAAGATTCTGCAAAGCTACCAAAGCCGGAAAATCCGGCAGGAGGAGTTTAACTCCGCGCTCAATGAAAAGGATATGCGTTGGCTTTGGATAAACTTGAACTAATTTGAGCATAAAATTCTTCATGAGTGTTTGGCCCAATTCTTCGTCCTGGCTCCCGATTTTGTCTGAGGAAATAAAGTAAACTAAGTCTGCCATACTCTAAGCCCCTTTCTTTATCTCAGATGATACGCATTGGCTGATCATCTTTTTCTCCCTCCTAAACATGATATCACTATATAATTATGGTGTAAATAACATTTTTATTATGAAAGTCATCTAATACTAAACAGAAAAGGACTGGCCTGACCAAAAGTCAGAACAGTCCTTTTCATTAAGATCTATTATTCCATGAACTTCCCTGTATCGCGCACATCATACCCGCCCAAGGCCAGGACATCCTCCTGAAACTCCCTGCTCCTGATCACTGCAAGCATGTTCTGAATGCGCTTATCCTCCAAGTATGCAGCCGGAATTGCCAGGTCATAGCGTTCTTCCCCGATCGGGATGAAATCCAGGCCCAGAGTAACAGCAGCGCTCTGAATCCCAAGCCCTGCGTCTGCTGAGCCGGAGGCCACTGCTACCGCAACCCCTAAATGCGTGAACTCCTCCCATTCGTACCCATTAATCTGTTCTTTATCAAGACCCTGTTTCTCCAAGAGATAGTCGAGCAAAACCCGGGTACCTGATCCTCCCTGACGGTTGACAAACCGGATTCCCTCACGGGCAAGATCACCGAGCTCCTTGAGCTTACGCGGATTCCCTTTGGGCACAATCAGACCTTGCGTACGGTAAACTAAATTCAGGAGCCTGACGTCCTGTCCGGGGAGAAGCCGCGCCAGGTAAGTGCGGTTATATTCTCCGGTCGCGGGATCGAGCAAATGCACACCTGCAAAATGAGCTTCCTGCTTACGCAAGGCCAATAGACCAGCCAAACTTCCTACATGCGCAGATGCGACAGCCCCGCCGCGGCCGTGCAAGCGCAAATGGCTCGTGAGCAAGTCTAGGGTAAGGTCGTGAGAGCCGATCCCAATCAAAGTATATTCAAGCTCTGCCAGTGGGCGCAGAAGCTCGACTTTGACAGTTTCTCCATCATGATACCCTTCCTCAAAGCGCGGGATGCGAATAAAGCCGTCAGCCCGCACCAAACTCATGGTAACACCCGCACCGCGGCTGATCGGAGCAGCTATCCAGCGTTTCCCCACTTTGCCGATTTTTACGCGCACAAACTCTTCCGAACCCAGACTGGAATACAGTTTCTTCGTAAGCACCGCTTCTACCGTGAGCGCCGAATCTGTACTGAGCCCCAGCAGATATTTTACCCACGGTTCGAGAAACAGACGCGCTGTGACATAAGCTGAGACAGGATAACCCGGAATTCCGATCGCCGGTTTTCCCTTTATTTCTCCCAGAATAACAGGCTTACCGGGCTTAATTGCTACTCCGTGAATCAAAAGCTTACCGTACTTTTGGATTATACGGGCGGTATAATCATCCCGTCCCTGGGACGAACCCGCAATAAATACCAGGATATCCTGAGATGATGCCATCTCTAACAAGACTTCTTCCAATTCATCCTGCTTATCCGGGGTAATGGGCCAAACCTTGCTTGTCCCACCCCATTCCTCTACCAATGAAGCCAAAACAGTAGAATTACTATCTGCGATATCACCGGGGCCCAAATCACTCTCCGGCGAACGTATTTCATCTCCGGTGGGTAAGATCCCTACTTGCGGCTTCTTACGCACTTCCACCTTCAGTACCCCAGAAGCGAGCAAGGCACCCTGGTCTTGCGGGCGGATACGGTGATTAACAGGAAGAATTACTTCTCCGGCCACAATATCTTCCCCAACCGGGCGCACATTCTCGCCCGGGGCAACCGGGCTCTGCACCAATATTCCTTCCCCGTTTTCTTCCAGCACTTCTTCGAGCATTATAACCGCGTCCATCCCGGCTGGCATCGCATCTCCGGTGTCGACCTGGACCGTTTCCCCGCCAAACTTGAGCAAACGCGGCTGTCGTTCCGAGATCCCAAAAGTATTTTTAGCCCGGACAGCATACCCGTCCATGGCTGCGGCCGGGTAGTGGGGAGAACTGCGGCGGGCATGCACCGTCTGCCCGGTGACCTGCCCCAGAGCCTGACGCACATCCACCGTTTCATTGACCGGTCCGCATTTATCCTGGAGGCTATTAAACATCATATCCAAAGCTTCTTGCCAAGCTTTATTATTTAAGTAAATTCCTTTCTCCATCGCACCCACCCCTAGCAATTCTAGCGCAAAAGCTGAATTTTAACCTTTTCCCCTGCCTGCAACCCTTCTGCTTCCAAGGACACATGAACGAGAGCATCTGCCAAAACCATGGTACGGATTAAACCGGACTTGCCGCGCACCGGCTCAGCTATCCATTGTCCTTCCCGCTCTGCCAGGCGCACCCGTACAAACTCTTCCCTCCCGCTTCCGGAATAGAGATTTTGCGACAGTGCTGCCTCAGGCAAAGGCCGTTGCTCCTGGCGCAGCCAACTCCCATTCAGCCAAGGTTCAATTATCTCTGCAAAAACCACCATCGCTGATGCCGGATGGCCGGGAAGCCCAAAAATAAGCTTGTCCTTAACCACTCCGCCAATAGTCGGTTTTCCCGGGCGTAAAGCCAGCCCGTGAAATAAAAGGCCCGGCCGCCCCAGTTCGTCGATTAGTTGGGCCGTGAGATCGCGCGCCCCGACAGAACTGCCGCCCGAGAGCAAGACCATGTCATTTTCCGCAAGCATCTGGTTTAAGCGCGCTTTCATCTCAGTGGGGTCATCCCCAACAATTCCGTAATACTTGACGATAGCCCCGGCAGCCTGGGCTTGCCCGTAGAGAGCATATCCATTTATATCCCTAGTCTGGGCAGACATTGGCTTACGCTCCGGAGAGACAATCTCATCCCCTGTGGAAAGAATTCCGACCTTGAGGCGTTTTATCACCGGCACCTCAGATATGCCCTGCGCTGCTAAGAGCCCCATTTCCTGCGGCCGGATCTTGGTATAGCGCTCAAGGATCACCTCCCCGGTCTCGAGGTCTTCCCCGATATCGATAATGTTCTCACCCGGTGCTACCGGCTTGGTTACCCCGTAGAGCCCACCGTCAAAGTCATCAAGATGTTCGACCATGACCACAGCATCGGTACCCGCAGGAAGCATCCCGCCGGTCGGAATAAGCATTCCTTGTCCGCGCCCCACTTCTTGGGCAGGAGCCTGACCCATATGAACTTCACCCTCCGCTTGCACCAGTGACGGTAGGCTCTCACTCGCCCCAAACGTATCTGCTGCCCTTACGGCCAGTCCATCGACCGTGGACTTACGGAAATGGGGCAAGGGGGAGGATGCAGGAATGTCCGCACTCACCAAGCGGCCCAAGCTCTTAAGCAAAGGCACTGTTTCAGTGCGGGCAAAGAAAGGTTCAGCATACGGTTTAAGAATACTGACCGCTTCTGCCAGTGTTTTTACGGCAAATAATTCGTCCTTTTGACCCATTCTATGTAACCCCTTCAATTCGTTACTAGACCCTCTATGTCACTGAAGTAGCACCATCAGAAGATAAAACCAGGCAAGATGCCTTGCAGAGCGAACCGCCGAGCAGAGACGTAACTCT
>DAHVVW010000124.1 GCA_027357125.1 Clostridiales bacterium | reverse complement strand
AAAATCAATTAAGGATTCACCTAGTGTAATAACTGTTCGCACACACGAACCTTCTTTCTACCCTGAAAATTAAAGAGTAACTCCATATAGATTTGACAATAGGAAACTAAACCCATGGGTTACCGTTTCTTAAAAGAATTACCCTAACCTCTTTTATCTTGAAAGTATCCTCCATGGGCTATTTTAAACGGCTTTACGTATATTTGCTTACTTTATGCCGTTTGTTCTTGGACCGTAACAACAAGCCCTAAGGATTCTAGTCTTTTAATCGAGTTTTTAATTACAATCTCTTTCTTGCGTTCGTCAAAATAATTGAATCCTAAATCTACATATTCTTGTTTTCGCGTTAACAAGATATGCACAAGGGATAAGATAGTGTGTCCGACAGCTACAGCTGCCTTATTCTTTCCTCGTCGGGCAGCAATTCGATGGTATTGTGCGGATAGGTATGTGTTCTTCTGACGAGACGCCGCTTTTGCTGCTTCAGTTAAGGCACTTCGTAGTTTCTTGTTACCTTTACGTGTTTTTGACGACTTTTTCTTTCCCGCGCTTTCATCATGACCTGGAGTCATCCCGGCCCACGAACATAGGTGGCCAGGGGTAGGAAATCGTGACATGTCCGCACCGATCTCTGCCAGGATTTGTTCAGCAGTTTGCTTACCAACACCGGGTATGGAATCTAATAACTCCAGGTCTTTAGAAAAAGGGGCCATACGTTTCTCGATTTCTTCATCTAGTTCTTTAATCACCCCATTGAGGTAATCAATATGCGCTAACTGTATCTCTATCATTTGTAGTTGATGGTCCCCTAGTCGTCCTTCTAGCGCGAGTTTTAATTCTTCTTTTTTACGCTTTAATTTCTTTAGAGCAAAATCCGCTAAAATCGCAGTATCATTCTCACCCTTAATTATTGCTTCTAGCATATTTCGTGCTGACACACCCAGAACATTCGAAGCCACAGAGGATAGCTTAATATTTCCTCCCTCTAAGACCTTTTGGAGACGATTCACTTCCCGAGTCCGTTCTTCAATGATGCTTCGCCGGTAGCGAACGACCTCCCGCAATTCTCTTTGTTCCCGGTTCGGAATAAAGCTTCCTTGGACCAGGCCATAACGTAATAAACGGGCAATCCATTCGGCGTCTTTGACATCCGTTTTTCGTCCAGGCACCGCTTTGATATGCTGTGCATTGACTACCATCGGTTGGAGGTCCTCAGGTTCCAAGAGGTTATAGATTGGTTTCCAGTAATCACCAGTGCTCTCCATCGCGACGTGGGAGCAACGGTTGCTTTTGACCCAGTCCACTAGTTCCATCAGGTTCCGGGTCATTGTCTCAAAAGTACGAATCTCCTTTCCTTCGGGAGTGATGATGCATGCTGTAATGCTCTTCTTATGAACATCCAGCCCACAACAACGCTCGTGTAATACTTCCATAACTATGCTTCTCCTTAGACTGGTTAGTTTTAAGGCTGGTGCAAAAACCAAAAAGGGTTATTCTACCCTGCGTGCTTCCCGAAGGAGCAACAATCTGCGATGCACCGGGTCGTTGTGGTCCGTCTGATATACGGGCTCGCGGCACCAAGAAAGTACGACCTACCTTCGCCAGCCATAGTAATAGTATGAACCAAATTTTCATTCATCAGTGGTGCCGCTATGCGGCATGGGAGTCTGATATGCCCGAAAACCCCGCCCCCACCGGCGCTAAATTCAAGCTGCCCGGAGCGGGCCTTCATAATCCAGTGCGCTGCCTTGTCCCCGCTTACTTTAGCTAAGTCTTGCTCCGCAACGTCATGTAAGATAGCCATCTCAGTGCCGAACGCAGCAAGCAGTCTGGAGTAAGTCTTAGGCCCAATTCCAGGAAGCTGGCGCAGCGGCACCTGGTATTGATAGCGTGAATCTTCTGGAGCAGTCCTGTCCGCGATTACGTTTAGGCGGTCTAAGACCCCCATCACGACATGGTTGCTGCCACAGTGAGGACAAGTCAACTGCGGTGGTTCTCCCTCCACCACTTGTTCGCACACAAGGCAGTAGGTACGGTGATACTTGCCGATTTTAGGCGGGAGCCCATAGTTGTGTATTATTTCGCCGGAAGCGCCCGCAAGCAGTTCATGCAATCCTGCAAACGAGTTGTCCCTTAAACTCAGGGCATTGTATTCGCGTGCGATATTTGGCAAAGAATGCGCATCAGAATTACTGAACAACTGTACTCCTTCAAGTTCGCTTACAGACAAAGCCATTACCCGATCCGCACTCAAGCCGATTTCGAGGGCCTTGGGCATTTCCGGTAGAACCTCAGCTAGACGGCTGCAACAATTGCCATAAATCCCTTTGTGCGGTGTGAAAGCGTGCGCCGGGAGCCAGACCCCGGCATTTTCGTGCACAATCTCCAACCAGTCGGACACCGCAAGATAAGCCTTCTGCGAGCTCAGTTGCAGGTTTTTGACATAGGGGCTTAAATTTTTGGCATAGCGCTCAAGGTGTTCAATCGCGGGGAAAAAAGCCAGGAAGTGGGCGCTTCCAGACCCTTCCTTTAATTCAATCTCCGTACCCGGAATGATCGTCAGCTTGCCGCTAGCATACCCGCCGCCGCTGAGCGGATGCAAAATTCCTTCCGCCAGCAAGAATTGGAAGTCTCTGCGCACTCCCGGAGATTGGACATCGATCACTCCAATTAAGGATAGCCCTTTTACTTCTTGGGCAGTCTCGATAATATTTGGCAGAGTCAGGGATTTGGCTGCGGTAATTTTAACGGCACGCCCGTCTAGGCTCTGCCCGATATGAATGTGCAAGTCAGCGTAAATCACTTGAGTTTCTCCTGCACCAAGAGTATCCCCAGCGCAGTCTTGCCGTCATTAAACCCTCCCTGGGCAGCCATGGCCACAGCCCGCGACCAGGGTATGCTTTCAAGCTCAAGGAACTCATCTTCATCATGACTCAAGGGATCGTAAACGAGCTCAGTGGTCCAGAAGAAGTGAATAACCTCATCCGTGTAACCCGGAGTCATATAAAAGCTGCCGAGTTTTTGCAGAGTGCCCCTATAACCCGTTTCTTCCCGCAATTCCCGTTCCGCGCATGCTAACGGGTCTTCTCCGGGATCGAGTTTCCCGGCCGGAACTTCTAGCAATTCGCAGCCAGGAGCATACCGGAACTGGCGCACCAGCAGAAGCTCCTCCCCTTTTAAGGCCACGATCGCGACTGCCCCCGGGTGACGTACAACCTCGCGCACGGATTCCTGCCCGTTGGGCAGCTGCACTCTGTCCCTTTCCACCCGCAGCATGCGGCCCTCAAACAACACTTCCCCGTCAAGGCGTTTTTCGCTTAAATCCATGGGTACACTCCTTCTCCCTCTTAAAAATAGAAGTCCCGCTCTCCTGCTGTGATGCGTGCAAGCCTTTCAACTGTCACCTCGCGTGTACGCGAATCCGCAATAAGTTTTAAGTGTTCCTGAATGGTTTTTTCCCCGATCTCTCTTAATTCCGGGGAGGCATAGTCAAGGAGAAACTCTTTGAACGTAAGGATAGCATTGGGCTGGCAGACGTTGTGAATCTGGGCGCTTTTGGCCAAGGCCATAAAGCGGTCACCCGTCCGTCCCTGGCGGTAACACGCCGTACAATAACTCGGAATAAACCCTGCGTTGCAAATACTCGTTAAGGCCTCTTGCGGCGTGCGCTGGTCTTCAACCGCGAATTGCGGGACCGAGCTGCGTGGGGAACCATCGGCATATTCCTCACTATACCCTCCAACCCCGGTACAAGACCCAGCGCTAATCTGGGACACACCCTGATGAATAAGCTCATCCCGTAGTTCAGCTTTTTCCCGAGTAGAGAGAATTATTCCTGTGTAGGGCAGAGCAAGACGAATAATAGCAATGATTTTACGAAAAGCCTCATCCTCAAGCAAACTGAATTGGTTAATTTCAACTCCCTGGGCCGGCTTAAGCCGAGGAAATGATACCGTGTGTGGACCGACCCCAAACCTCTCCTCTAAATGCTCCGCATGCTTAAGCAAAGCTACGATCTCAAATTTATGGTCATATAGTCCAAACAGAATCCCAAGCCCCACATCATCTATTCCGCCCGCCATTGCCCTATCCATAGCCGTGGTGTGCCAGTCATAATCGTGTTTGGGGCCGGAGGGATGGACTTTATAGTAAGTATCGCGGTGATAAGTCTCTTGGAACAAGATATAGGTGCCGATTCCCGCCTCTTTCAAGAGCCTATACTCCTCAACCGTGGTCGCGGCGATATTCACATTCACTCGACGGATGCTGCCATTTTGCGCTTTCACGGCATAAATGGTCCGGAGCGCTTCCAGTACATAGTCAATTGGGGTATGCTCTGGGTCTTCCCCACATTCCAGGGCCAGGCGTTTGTGCCCCAATCCTTCTAAAATCTTAACCTCAGCTGACAATTCTTCCATGCTCAAGCGGCGGCGTTCAAGCTCGTTTTGATGGCGGTAGCCACAATAATGACAATTGTTGACACAATAATTACTGATATATAGAGGGGCAAACAGAACCACTCTTTTTCCGTATATTTTCTCTTTGATGGCGGCGGCCAACTTATATAGGCGTGCCAGTAATTCCGGATCACTTAATTCTAAAAGCACAGCCGCCTCCCGGGCACTGAGACCGTTTCCTTGTTCGGCCTTGTCCAGAATCTTTTCAGCTTCCACCTTACTTGCCGTGCGGGCTTTACCGAGAATCTCCAGGATCTCGGAATCATTAATGAACTCTGCTTGTTCTCTTGGCACTGATTCATCGTCTCCTAACTATAATTGTGAACATACCGTGTGACATGCTCTAAGCTGATTTATACTGAAGTCTCATTTCCTGCTTCCTGAGACTCGCTACTGTTTGGCAGCAGCTTAAGCACGTCCGGAAATGGGGACAACACCCTGGGGAGGATGCCATGAAGATAAGCAATACACACTCCGTAATTAACGATCGGCACAGCGGCCCGCTGTGCCGTCATCAGACGGGAGAGCATTTCCCGCCTGTTAAGCATGCAAGCACCGCAGTGCACGATTAGCCTAAAAGATTCCAGCTCAGGCGGCAGGCTTGAACCGCTGGCCCATGTAAAATCAAGCGCTCCACCCACTCTTTCCTGAAGCCAGCGCGGAATTTTGACCTTGCCAATATCGTCATCAGTACGGTGGTGGGTACACCCTTCCGCAATCAAGACCTTATCTCCCGGACGCAGGTCAGCTATAGCTAACGCTCCCCGTACCAAAGTTGCTAAATTACCTTTAGAGCGCGCGAACAATATGGAAAAAGAAGTAAGTGTGATCTCCAGCGGAGTAAGGCGGTTAACCAGGGAAAATACCTGGGAATCGGTTATCACCAATCTCGGCTTAGGCGTGACCTTAGCCAGAAGCTCCTCTAATTCAGTCTCTTTTACTACGACAATCCAGTTGTCGTGGTCGAGCAAATCCCGGATAGTCTGTACTTGAGGGAGGATAAGCCGTCCTTTGGGCGCGGATGCATCAATCGGGGTAACCAGCACCACCAAATCTCCCTTACGCACCAAATCCCCTGCCAGTGCGGGTTCAGCCCAATCTTGAGGAGCATGGGCGATCACTAGCTGGATAAGGTCTTCCAGTCCCTCTTTTCTAACCGTGCTGACTGCTGCCAGCGGAATATCCAAAGCTGCGCCCAGGGTTTGCAGTTCCTTCTCAATGTCCTTAATTAATAAATCAACTTTGTTTAGAACCCCGACGACCGGAATGTTACGTTCACGGCAGCGTTGTAAGACTTCCTGCTCATAGCCACTATCCAGGTGAGCATTATCCATAACCAATAACACTAAGTCTGCCTGATCAAGCACCTTCCAGGTCCGAGCTGTACGCAGTTCACCCAGCGACCCCTCATCATCTATCCCAGCTGTATCAATAAGCATTACCGGGCCAAGCGGAAGAATCTCCATCGCCTTGAACACCGGATCTGTCGTTGTTCCCGGTGTATCTGAAACAAGCGCAATATCCTGATTCGTCAGCGCATTGATTAACGAGGATTTACCGGCATTACGTACTCCAAAGATCGCAATATGGAGCCTGTTGGCGCGGGGAGTGTCTTGCATCAGAAATCATCCTTTTTTTCGATAACAATTCAGCAATCTCAAAACAACAGCCGCTATTATATAAGCGGCTGCATTCAAAAGTATGTCTTTTTTAGTATTCCAAATTGCATCAGAACATTTTTGACATCCTAAGCTTATCCGCAACCATCGCGATAAACTCTGAATTAGTAGGCTTCCCGCGATCGACATTAATGGTGTATCCGAAAAACCTGTTCATAAACTCAACATTGCCCCGATCCCAAGCCAGTTCAATCGCATGTCTGATTGCTCTTTCCACGCGGCTGGGTGTGGTCTGATACTTGGCAGCAATCATCGGATAGAGTTCCTTCGTAACCGCTCCCAACAAAGAAACTTCTTGCACCACACTTACAATCGCATCACGCAAATATTGATAACCTTTGACATGGGCAGGCACTCCCATTTGGTGAATCATCCGGGTGACTTCGACTTCCAGGTTTTTACTGGACATTTGCGGCAAGACTGCGCCGGAAGGGTTAGTATAATTTGCACTGTTAATCACATTATTCAATGATGCCGAGGTGTTCGATCCG
>DAHVVW010000123.1 GCA_027357125.1 Clostridiales bacterium | reverse complement strand
CGACGGACCGCGTAAACCCAAAAGAAGGGCCGGGGCTAGTGCGGTCCTAGTCCTAGAGAGGCTGAGACTAACATACATGTCTCAGCCTCGGCAGGGAAATGCGCGCTGAGGAAAAACGAAGCGCGCATTTCTTGATTTCGCGTCAAAAGAGGTGAAGCGCGGGGGAATTGTTGCTAAATCTTTCAGGGTAAAATATTATGTTCCTTAGAAATGCAAGCTTTTGTCGCTGTATAACGATTCAGCCGACTTTCAGCTTTCCTTCAGTCTAAATTCAGGCTTATATTTAATAATAAAGACAGGCTTATTTTTGACAAGTCTAAGGGGGACCTGCCATATGGGCAAATTAAAAGGAATCAAAATACTGTTGGTAGATGATGAACCGAATATTGTAAAGTTCCTGGAAATGGGCCTGGTGAACGAAGGGTTTGAGGTGCAGACAGCCCAGGATGGGATGACGGCGGTAACCCTGGCCCAGGAATTCCACCCCCATATTGTAATCCTTGATGTGATGATGCCCGGGATGGACGGCTTTGAAGTGTGCCGGATGCTGAAAAAGACCGAAAATATTGCAATCATTATGCTGACAGCCAAAGAGGAAGTGGAGGACCGCGTAAAAGGGCTTACCATAGGCGCGGATGACTACATGGTGAAACCTTTCAGCTTTGAAGAACTGCTTGCCCGCATCCACGCCAGGATCCGCAACCAATTCCCCAGTCTGATGGGGGAGGTGGTGATAGGCCCGTTTCGCATCGATGACCGGCGCAAGGAAATCCTCTATGACGAGCACGTGCTGGAACTTTCCCCTACCGAGTATGAACTGCTCAAGTTTATGGTGCTCAATCAGGGTTTGGTCTTGAGCAAAACCATGATCTTAGATAAAGTATGGGGTTATGACTTCGGCGGGGAAGAAAATATCGTCGAAGTCTACATCCGCTCCTTGCGGGATAAATTGAACGACAGGGAACACCGGTTGATCCGTACCCTACGCGGGGCGGGGTACAGGCTTGATTTGGCCTGATTTCGATGTTCGAGGTGCGAGGCACGAAGTTCGATTGTATGCGCAGTGACCGGGGTCAGCCGGGCCTCACGGGAGCAGTCGTCTAAGCGGTATGGAGGTCAAAATGAATATGCGAAATAGATTCAGGCGTTTTTTTGTCCCAAACTCGCTGCGCTTTCAGCTTTTGTCCCGTTCATTGCTGGTTATGGCCATTCTCCTGGCGCTGATCGGCCTGTTTCAATATGTCGTGATGCGGGCGTTTGTGTATCAAAGCAAAGCTTCCAGCATCCAAAGCCAGATTTTGGCGCTGCCTCCCGAGGCGTGGCAGTATTTGGGACATAATGCGGCTAATCTTCATCCTAATTTGGGGGATAATCCTCCGGGTTATCGGCTAAACCCTGGGGATAACGCTCCTGGCACCAGACTGGATCGTTTCTCTTTTTTCTTTTTACCGGACTCAACAGTCGCTTTTATTGACACCCAGGGGAACTTTTCGCCCCTACCCAACTTTTCAAAGGGAGGAGGAACCCCTCCCAGGCTTGCCTACCGGGATTACCAGGACGCTCTGAAATCCAGGCCGTCACTGAATTATAAAGTTTTGAACATTCCCGCTGAGGGAGAACAACTGGTAGTGCTTCAACCGATTTTTGAAAGAGTTAACCTGAGAGGTAATCTGGTGGGGCTTGTGCAAGTGAGCGTTGGAACAGGGCCCCTGAAGGCAGTGCTGATTCGACAGCTATTCACTTTTCTGGCCTTGTCCATGCTGGCCTTAATCGGCGGCATGCTGGCATTTATTCCTGTACTGCGCAAAACCTTGGTCCCTCTGTCGAAGATGGTGGACACCGTTGAGCAAATCGATGCCGGAAATCTTGCCGAGCGGTTCCCGGTCCAACAGGGCCAAATGGAAGTGGACAGGTTGGCGGTATCTTTCAACGGGATGCTGGAGAGGCTGGAGTTTTCTTTTGCAGCGGAAAAGGAGGCACGAGAGCAAATGCGACGCTTCGTTGCCGATGCTTCCCACGAGCTTCGCACACCGTTGACCTCCATCCACGGCTTCGTGGAAATTCTGCTGCGCGGGGCTATGAATCAACCGGATCAGCTGCGCGCGTCCTTGCAGAGCATGTATGCGGAATCTGAGCGCATGAAAAAGCTGGTGCAAGACCTCCTGCTTCTCGCCAGGCTGGACCGCTCGCCCAATATCCAATTGTCTCTTGGAGAACTTGACAACGTAATCATGGAGATGGAGCCCCAGTTGAGATTGTTGGGGGGAAACCGGCAAGTCGGTTTAGAGCTCGTACCCCATTTAAGCTGCCGCTTTGACGAGGATAAAATAAAACAGGTAATCCTGAATCTTTTCCATAATGCGATCCAGCACACCGATGCTGAGACCGGGCAGATCGAGCTTTCGTTGTACAAGGCCGGGGACGGTATCGAGCTGGTCGTGAAAGATAACGGCGCAGGCATACCTGAAGAGCATTTGCCGCATGTTTTTGAGCGTTTTTACCGCAGTGAATCCTCCCGTACCCGCAAATCCGGTGGATCCGGACTTGGGCTTTCGATTACCAAATCAATTGTGGAACTGCATGGAGGTACGATCAGGGTAGAAAGTTCCCCAGGAGAAGGAAGCGTGTTTTACGTCTGGCTCCCAGCCGGGCAGGCCTGAAATACTCAACCGTTCATGGCTCTATGCGCCGTATTGTGGCGGATAGAGCCTTTTTTATACCGCTTTTCTTCTGCCATCCTTTCAGCGTTTTTTCAGGAAACTCTCAAGTAACGTTCAGGCAGCGTTAAGGCATGATTCAGGAACGGCCTTTATAGTTAGAGAGGACAATCAAATGCCAGCAAGACTTCGATTTTGCTATCGGAGCGCAAAAGACGCTGATAAGTTTTTATTTCAAAAGAAAGGAGTTATCTGCCTCTTTTGGGTTAAACGGAATTGCAACTGTGTATAAGATGTGCGGAATCAACAGATGGCCGGTTATGAAGAAAAGTGAAATTTAAAAAGGAGTGTGGAACAATGAACAAGAAAATGCTCCCATGGATTGTATCAGGTTGCCTGGTAGTGGTTCTTCTGGCGGGAGGAGCCTGGTACTTCAAGTCCAAGAGCGCCAGCGCTGCTCCTGCCAACTATATCACTGCGACGGTAAAATACGGCAATGTCAAAAAAACGGTTAACGCTACCGGCACGATACAGGTGCCGACGCAATACAGCCTCTCTTTTAGCGGCAGCGGCAAAGTCACTGAAATTGATGTAAAAGCCGGCGATCAGGTTAAAGCCGGTCAGGTCTTGGCGAAACAGGACCAGACTGATGTCCAGAACCAGGTTACCCAAGCCCAAAACAATCTGACCCAGGCGCAGCTGAAACTGAGCCAGTTAAAGGCTCCCCCATCCCAGGTGAGTTTAATTCAGGGCCAGAACTCGGTTGCAAGGGCCCAGGTCAATGCTAACAACGCACAAAGCGCGCTGCAAACTCTGCAAAACTATAAAAATGATCCAAATTCACTTCAGGACGCTATCGCCAAAGCGACGGGCCAGCAGCAGGCAACATTACAGGGCTATTTGGACACGAGCACTTTGGATGCAGCCATTACCCAGGCCACAAGTGCCTATAACAGCGCCCAGGATGACCTGAACCTGGCCAAGGCCCAGTTAGCCCAGACTACCGCAGGACCGAGCAGCGCGGATTTGCAGCTGGCCCAAAGCCAGGTCTCGCAAGCGAAAGCTGCTCTGGACTCGGCTAAAAGCGCTCTCAGCAGCACCACTATTACGGCTCCGGTGGACGGAACTATTGCATCCGTCAACGGTCAGGTAGGACAAAGTCCTTCTAGTGGTGGCAGCGGAAGCAATGGCAGTAGCGGTGGCAGCGGCGGCTTCATCACATTGCTGGGAAATTCCAGCACTATGCAGGTTGTGGTTCCTGTGGATGAAGCGGACATCGGCAGCGTTCAGGTGAACCAGACAGTGGACATGACCCTTGACGCTTATCCAGACAAACATTTTACGGGTTCGGTAACTCAGGTTAGTCCTACCGGCAGTACCCAAAGCGGGGTTACAACCTTTGCTGTGACGGTAAGCGTGCCTGCGGACAGCTCAATGAAACCTGGCATGAGCGCCAACATTGCCATCATTGTCGCTCAAAAACAAAACGTGCTCACTGTGCCAAGCATGGCCGTTAATGACAACGGGTCGGGACAGACGGTTTCCCTGGCTCCGGCGGATGCTTCAAGCCGCCCGCAGCGGATCCAGGTAAAAATAGGCATCGATGACGGAAACAATGCAGAAGTACTGTCAGGCCTGCAAGAGGGTGACCAGGTCGTGATCGGTGTGAGGTCCCAAACCTCCAGTACTTCGCAGAACGGTAACCGCAGCGGCATTGGCGCCATGGGCGGATTTGGCGGTATGGGAGGAGGATTCCCCGCCGGCGGAGGAGCAGCCTACAGGGGAAATTCTCAACAGCGCAATTAGAAAGAGGTGAACCTGATGATCAAGCTCACCAATATAGTTAAGATATACAAGACCGGGGACATCGAGTTAAGGGCGTTGGACGGAGTGGATCTGAGCGTCGATAAAGGGGAGTTTGTAGCGATCATGGGTCCCTCAGGCTCGGGTAAGTCCACCGCCATGAATATCCTGGGCTGTTTGGACAAGGCTAGCGCGGGTGAATATTTCCTGGACGATCTCAAAATAAGTGAGGCCAGTGACAACCAGTTGGCGGAAATCCGTAACCGGAAGATTGGCTTCGTGTTTCAGAGTTTTAACCTTTTGCCCCGGACTTCGGCCCTGGAAAATGTGGAACTGCCCATGCTTTACAGTGGGGTAGGGGCCAGAGAGAGAAAGGAAAAGGCCCTAAAAGCCTTGAGCGCGGTGGGCCTTGCCGACCGGGTTCACCATAAGCCGAACGAATTGTCCGGGGGGCAGCAGCAGCGGGTGGCCATCGCCCGCTCCCTGGTCAACAATCCGCTAATCATTATGGCGGACGAACCCACAGGCAATCTGGACAGCAAGTCCAGCACTGAAATTATGTCCATCTTTCAACAGCTGAACGAAATGGGCATCAGTGTAATTCTGGTTACCCATGAACCGGACATTGCCAAGTTCAGCAAACGCATAGTACATTTCAAAGACGGTCTGATTGACAGCGATGAAATTGTGCGCAACCGAAGTATCGCCCAGGGAGCAAGGCTGAATCTGGAATTAACCAATAGAGTGGAGGCGGCCGGACGATGAACTTTTTCGAAAACATCAGAGTAGCTTTTCGCGGCCTAAAGTCCAATAAGCTTCGTTCTGCTTTAACCATGCTGGGGATCATCATTGGGGTAGGCGCGGTAATCGTTATGGTCGCAATTGGCCAAGGAGCTAAGGCTTCAGTGACAAACCAGATTCAAGGGCTGGGTTCGAATCTGATCATGGTTAGCCCCGGCCGCTCCAATACCGGCGGGGTGCGCGGCGGGGCGGGAAGCATGAGCAACATCAGCATGGATGACGTCAGCGCCATCCAAACTAACGCCGATGCGGTGCAAGCCGTAGCCCCGGTTGCCAACACCCAGGCACAGGTTGTGCTGGGCAGCCAAAACACGGCTACCCAGATAATCGGCACAACTCCCTCCTATGCGCAGGTGAGGAATCAACCGGTTGCGATGGGCAGATTTATCAGTGACAAAGACCTTAAGGACAATGCCAAAGTGGCTGTTGTCGGTACAACAGTGGTACAGGATTTAATGGGCAGCGCCAACGCCAACATTGTGGGCCAGATTATCAAGATTAACCGTGTACCCTTTCAGGTGATTGGGGTTTTGCAAAGCAAGGGCTCAAGCGGAGCCAATAACAATGACGACCAAATCATAGTGCCACTCACCACTGCCCAGACGCGGCTCATCGGGAATAAATCAGTTCGAACCGTGTATGTGGAGGCCAAGAGTTCGGACCAGATGAATACGGCTTACGTTGAAATCGAGCAGATCCTGCGGCACAGACACAAACTGACCAGCTCCGCGGCTGACGATTTCTCAATTACGAGCCAAACCGATATCCTATCCACAGCCGAGGGAGTAACTCAATCTCTTACCCTGCTCTTAAGCGGAATTGCGGCCATCTCCCTGTTGGTCGGCGGGATCGGGATTATGAATATCATGCTCGTTTCAGTTACGGAGCGGACACGGGAAATCGGCATTCGCAAGGCCATCGGAGCAAAACGGCGCACGATTATGTTTCAGTTTTTGATTGAAGCTGTGGTTCTAAGCGCGTTAGGCGGATTGCTGGGCATCCTGTTCGGGTTCGGAGGATCAAGCCTGCTGAACAGGTTTGCGGGTATGACCTCCCAGATGTCTGCATCCTCAGTGGTCATGGCCTTTATCTTCTCCGCGGCCATCGGGATAATTTTTGGCGTATTCCCGGCACAAAAGGCTTCAAAACTTGATCCGATTGAGGCTTTACGCTACGAATAGGAGTGATATGCATGAGCACACAGAAAGGCGCAAACCCGGTGGGTTTGCGCCTTATCATTGTTTAACCTCAGCAAATGCAGCTTGCTTACTTTTTCTCTTTTGTTGCGGCAATCTCGGCAGCCGCGGAAGTAACAGGGACCCGTCCGGTTTTGATGTATTCGATCATCATCGGAGTTATATGAGGCACGAGCAGAGGCAGCATGTTGGGCATGAGGGAGTCCATGGTCTTGGGCAG
>DAHVVW010000122.1 GCA_027357125.1 Clostridiales bacterium | reverse complement strand
TCCGCCAGCTTTCCGGCCCCCCGCTCGGGCGCTGCGCCTCATAGGGCGCAACCATAATACAGCACTCTCCTCGGGGAGGAGTACCCTTGAACTCTGCAATGAGTTCCGTTAAAGTCCCCTGATGCACGCTCTGATGCAATTTTGTCAGTTCGCGCACAACCCTTGCCTCTCTCGCACCCATCACGGCTTCCATCTCTGTCAGCGCAGCTACGAGACGGTGCGGTGCCTCGTAAAAAATCTGGGTAAACGGCAACACGGCAAACTCCGCCAGAGCCCGCCGCCGCGGCCCCGCCTGGGCAGGCAGAAAACCATGGAAAAGGAAATTTGACGTTGGCATTCCAGATAAAACCAGGGCCGTGAGCGCAGCATTCGGTCCGGGCAGCACGTCGACCTTGATCCCTTCCTCCCGGCAGAGCCGGATCACCTCAAAACCAGGGTCGGATATTCCGGGCATGCCCGCATCTGAAATCAGGGCCACAGCCTGGCCTTCTTTAAGCCTGGCCACCAATTCCTGGGCCTTCCCTTTTTCATTATGCTCATGATAACTCGTAAGCGGAGTCGTTATCCCGTAATGCTTAAACAGGATGCCCGAATGCCGCGTATCCTCAGCCGCCACCACATCCGCTTCCCGCAAAGTCTCAAGAACCCTCAGCGTAATATCCTTCAGATTCCCGATCGGCGTCGCACATACATATAAAGTACCCTTTTCCAGCATACTAATCCTTCCTCAAAAACCCCATACAGAACAGGCAGTCCCCTTCCAAAGGCTGCCCAAAGTGCAAGTGGCAGACATGGAAGCCGTCATCATAGAGACGGAGCAGGTTCTCGTGCGCTACATTCTGAATCCGCTCGGCATTAGCGATAACCCTTTCCGTTTCCTGGGCTGGGAGAGCGGCTTCCCGCTTAAGCCTCATATTTTCTTCTTCGAGCACTTGCACATAAGAGCGCAGGCTCTGCACCTCGCGCAAAACAGAAGCCAAAAGTTCTTCTATCTCCACCAGTGCCTGAGTCAATTGGCTCATGCTTTCTCACTCTTTCCTTTCTGCTTGTCCCCTTTCCTGTGATACTGCTGTCTCGCAGAAGAAACGGCTGGTACCGCCTCTTTATCAGGTACCACTTCCTCCACTAGTTCGGGTACGTCTTCTGCCCCTTCTCTATTATCACAGCCATAGCAACCATTTTCATACTTTAAGCAGCACATTAAACGACCGCAAATCCCGGAAATCTTAGTAGGATTAAGAGAAAGCTTCTGATCCTTAGCCATGCGGATTGAGACAGGTTCAAAATCCCCTAAGAAGGAAGAACAACAGAGTATCCGCCCGCAGGAACCGATCCCCCCCAGCATCTTCGCTTCGTCCCTGACCCCGATTTGCCTCAGTTCAATGCGGGTGCGGAAAACTGCGGCCAGGTCTTTGACCAGTTCCCGGAAATCCACCCTTCCTTCCGCTGTAAAAGAAAAAATAATCTTATTCCCGTCAAAAGTGTATTCGACATCAATTAACTTCATCGGCAGCTTGTGCTCGGTTATCTTCTTTAAGCAAATCTGCAAAGCTTCCTTTTCCTTGGCTCTGTTATGCTCGACTATGCGCTCATCCTCCGCCCCCGCTTTGCGGATAACCTGCTTTAGCGGCACCACTATTTCTTCCTCGCTCACAGAACGGGGAGAGATCACGATTTCCCCAAACTCAACCCCTCTGGCAGTCTCAACGATCGCTTTGTCCCCTGCTCCAAGCTGCAAATCCCCGGGTGAAAAATAATAAATCTTGCCGGCAGCCCTAAAGCGCACTCCTACAACTTCAATCACCAATTTTTCCTCCCTGCTGGAATAATCGCAATGCCAACACTTCGATCACCAATCTGGAATTGGCCTGCTGCAGTGCTGCCAAAGCTTCGCGAACAGCAAGCAGTGCAGGAACAGACCCACCTTCCCGAATAATCTCTTTTTCTAATTCAACGGCCAGAGCCTGCAAATAAAGGGAAGCTTCCTCATTCTCGACCGGGAACAACGGAAACAAAGCCACAAAATCCTGGTCTGCCACCGCCCGCCTAAACTTCCCGATCCATTCCACGACTTTAGCCGGACCATGCCGCTTAATCTCCTCTGCCAGAGCGTGCATACCGCCGCTGAGCCTTAAGGCTTCTTTCCATTCCGGCTCAGCTTCCCCTGCCTGCGTAGGCCCATACCCTAATTCCGGGAAGTATAAAAGCTGAGCCCGGCTGCGTACTGTCGGCAAGAGCCTTTCCGCATTGTGCGCACTTATGATTATCACAGTCTGCCCGGGAGGCTCCTCCACTACTTTTAAGAGAGCGTTAGCGGCCGGAGTCGTCATCGTATCAGCCTGTTCGATCAAGGAAACCTTGTACTCTCCTTCATAATTTTTGCGGTAAACCGTTTCCTGCCAGGCAAGAATCTGCTCTATCCCTAAACTTACTTTAAGCGGTTCCAGAATAAAAACATCCGGGTGGTTGCCGCTTTGGATCTTGCGGCAGGAAGGACAACGATAACAAGGCTTCTCCGTCTCTCTGCAATTAAGAATCATGGCCAGATGCAAGGCAAACTCCCGTCTCTCCCGAGAGCTGCCGCCATGAAAAATATAAAAGTGCCCCATCCGTTCTGAACGAGCAGCCGCCTCCAGCAATTCTTTGTTCATATACTCACACCTTCAAAAATTGCGCCACATCCAGCACGAACACCGTGGCCCCGCCGACCGGAACTTCGATGGGTACCGGGACATGGGCGTCCACCGGCCCCATAATCGGCTGCACCTGGGTTAAGAGTTCAGTCCTCTGCTTACACGTCTCCTTGATTAGTTCAAGCAGAGCTTCCAGCTTTTCCTCCTCGACCCCAATTAATAAAGTTGTATTTCCTGAACGCAGAAACCCTCCTGAGCTTGCCAGCTTGGTTGCACTATACCCCGCTTTGGTAATTCTGTCCAGAAGTTTACCTACATCTTTATCCTGAACAATTGTAACTGCCATCTTCACGCTTACTCATCCTCCACAACCCAAATCCGTTCCTCGCCTGCTCGCTCCCATCCCTGCCAGCGCTCTTCCCCTTTAGCACGCAATATCTCCAAGACCTCTCCCGTCACCTCTTCTCCCATAACCACCACCGGAATTCCGGGTGGATAGGGAGAAATCGTCTCCCCGGCAATGTGCCCCAGGCTCTCGCTTAGTGGGACAAGGCGCTTCGGAGCCAGAAAAGCCTGGCGCGGTGTCAGGCGCTGCGGAGGTACGGGCGGCAGTAACGGCAGGAGGCGTGTGTGTTCTGTAAACTTGGCCCCGGCTTTAAGCCTGGCCTCATGCTCGAACTCTAGCTTAAGTAAGCTTTCCAAGCCCCGACGCAGTAACCGGACATCTGCTGCAGTGCTTCCTATACCAAGGAGAAATAGAATATTCTCATTATCCCACAGTTCCGGCTCTATCCCAAACCTCTGGCGCAGAAACTCTACACACACCGGGGCTACAACTCCCAATGGGCGGGTATTAACCAGGATTTTCGACCAGTCTACGTGTGCTATACCGAATTTTTGCTCATCCTTAACGCTAAGCAAACGTAAGCTCCCGCTTAAACTAAGGTGAATAGCCTCTACTTCCGCGCGTAACTCTTCCCAGCGTCTCTGAGCCAAAGCTGACTCAGCTCCCCGTTCCAGAGATGCTAAAAGCAAATAGCTGGGGCTCGACGACTGTAACAGTTCCAACGCTTGCCGCAAGCGTTGACGGGCCAGCAAGCTTCCCTGGACATGGAGCATAGCCCCTTGCGTTAAAGCGCTCAGAGTTTTATGTGTGCTATGTACAACCGCATCCGCTCCCAGGGTCAAGGCACTGGGAGGAAAGAGCGCACCCAGGTAATGCGCACCGTGCGCTTGATCCACTAACATGGGAATAGCATAATTTTCCCTGTTCCTGACCTCAAGCACAGCCCCAAGATCACAGCAACTGCCATAGTACGTAGGATAAGTTAAATGGCAGGCGGCTGTGTTGGCCAAAGCTCCCCCGATCTCGTTAACTTCGAGGCCTAAAGGAAGATTAAAATCAGGATGAATCACCGGCCGGAGGTATTTCACCTTATGCCCGGACAGAATCAAACCTGAGAATACCGAACGGTGTGCTGACCGACTTATAAGCACAGGCTTATTGTCTGAAATAGCCATAAACAAGGCCTGGTTGCCTGCCGTCGCCCCGTTAACCAGAAAAAAACTCTCTTCCGCCCCGAAAATCCTGGCTGCCTTGGCCTGAGCCTCAGCAATTATGCCAGCCGGGGCGTGAAGCATGTCTAACCCGGGAAGCTCTGTCAAGTCAGCTGCGGGAAACTCGAGTCCGCAAAAAAACTCCTGCTTACCTTTATGCCCAGGAGTGTGAAAGGAGCAGAACCCCTGTTCCAGATAACGGCTGAGCCCGTCCCCTAATACTGGCAATAACATTCCTCCTAGGAATTTTGATTAATTTTATCATATTCCAGGAGAACTTTCATCTGCGTTCAGAATACTCGTTCGGAACACTCCAACATCCTACTCAGTCTCACCGTGCAAGCTCTTGAACAAAGGAATCCTCGGCTTGTATGTACGCTCCCGCAACGGCCCTCTTAAAAAATCCGTCCCCAGCCTGGGGAAGAAAAGCAGGCGCACATCGCGGAAGAGCTTCTCATACTCTGCACTCCCGATCTCCACGGTAAGCATCTTATTTTCACAGTCAGAACAGAAAAAAGCTCCTTTAAGCCGGAATCCATCGTAAAGCCCACGCCGCGGGACGCGGCCACAGGCATGACATACCGGTAAAATCTTAGCACTCACTGAACATCGCCCTTTCCAAATCCAGCCTTAATCCGGACCAATCTCCTTCTATTCTTCCCCTCCAGATTCGGAATTAACCGGGCCTTGGAATGTAGCTCCGGTATTAATAACCTTGACCTGCGCCTCTACTGCGACCGGCATCTCCGGCAGCATCTCAGGCCAGCTTTCTTTAATCTCCTTCCAGTACTTGGAGTTCTTCATTTCAATCTGCCTGCCGATTCCCAGAAAGTCGAGCTTTAGCTCCTTGCTTTTCGCAATGGCCTCTTCACACTCTTTTTCGATCGCCTGCGCGAACTTCTCTTCCGCATCATGCGTAACCGGCTTCATTTCCGCGGGATTAACAGCCTCCTCCCGGCACTGGTATTCATCGATTGAAACATCGGCTGAGATTAGAAAGCGCACTCCTTTGACCCCGTCAACTGTTTCAAGCTTAACCTTGGTCCCGCTCTTAACCACCCGCCCGCCGTACACAGGCTGTCCTTCATCAGATGTGTCCAACAAACGCTGTTTAACCTCGTTTTGCAGCCACAAGTACCCCTTGGTCTCATCTTCAGTCAATTGCCCTGCCAGGCGATCCCCTTTGAAAACCCCGGCACCTGTAAGCTGTATTTCCTCAGCTTCCCCTTCTTCCTGACTTTTATAAATGATCCCCCCCTCCCCCGGCTTCACCGGCCGTACCAGCGGGATCACCGGGGCCTCACTCTTCCTGCCTAAGATCGTAAGATAATGTCCGAGGCGGACTAAGGGCGTAATCGACCAATCTGAGGTATTGTTAATGATCTCAAGTAAACTAAGCGCCGGCAGATCCTTGTTGCGCATTTTAAAATTGAGTATATCCTGAGCCTTATCCTCAGCCAGGAGCAAAAATACTGTACGCCGCAGTTGATAAAGCCGCTGGTAGAAATCCAGGCTTTCATTCATCCCTCTTTCCGCTAAGTCTTTGCCGATAATTATGATTTTGACTGCCCCGGGAAAGTTCTGCTTGTTCAGAAATTCAAAACTCCTGCTTGAGACTTCCACCATACTTTTACTTTCAATGGTTATCGTCCGGTTTTCAATTTTGGGCCCGCCTTCTCCCCCCTTGCTTGGCTCCGCAATTTGGTAAGTAACCTGGTAACTGTCTGTCTTCGTGTTAAAATCAAGTCCTATAGCCACTACAAAAGCCAGACTTTCTATTTCCCGTTTGCCCCAACACCCTGAGATAGATAAGAGCAAAAAACTTGCTGCCAGTAAAATCAAAAGTTTTTTTCTCATCCCTCTTTGCTCCTTTGGCGCCAGCGTGCAATCCCCCATACCAGGGGAATCCAGAGCAGGGTGAACGGCAGAATCAAATAATCATCAACCAGGATTATCTCTTGGATCAGTTCCACTCCGTTCAGAAAAAACAACCCGATAGTAAAGAATGCTCCTGCCAACATTAAGTACCACTTGAGCTTATCCTGCACTCCGAATACTGCCTGCAGCCCCCACATACTCATAAAATACAAAGCCCCTACTTTGATGATCATTGCTCCCATCCAGATAAGCATAAACAATGACTCCACACCTGAAATTGTCTTCTCTATCTCCACCAGTTTACCAAGTGTGAGCAAACCGTAATTCAAGCGTTTGGCTTCCGCCGGGCCGAATACTAAAAGCTCAGTTAAAGTAAGCAGAGTGTTAAGCATCCCTACCAGAAGGACAGCGCGCCACACCCCTGTCCTGAGCTGGGTTTTCTCTTGCCCCCGTTGTGGTAAATAAGCTATAACACCTGCCACAAACAACACATATTCACAGGCATAAGGGGCGATCTTAAATGCGGCCAGCAAAATCGGCTTAACCCCTTCGCCGAATACCGGGAAAAACTCCTCCCATTCAAACCGCGGCACAGTCAGGATCATATTCG
>DAHVVW010000121.1 GCA_027357125.1 Clostridiales bacterium | reverse complement strand
CTACTGCCGTGACCGCAAACATGACTCTAAAAACTGCAAAATGGCTTACGATTTTACGGCTTCCCTAGCCCTCACGTCTCACTGACCCAGGCAATTTTCCCCTTGCAATTCCAGCGGATGGCCACCCCATATGTTAGAAAAAATCAGGCTCGGAGTTATCAGAGCTTTTCTTTTTAGATGCTGGGGTTGGTGCGAGGATGTTCTGCCAGAACATGTCCGCGCCGGGCATCTAGGGCATAATGTGAGTCCCGGTCATTTCAGCCAGTGCATCTTCCAAGGATTCGGGGTTAGTAATGATAGCTTTAATGCCCCCTTTCTCCAAGAAATGAATGACTGCCAAAACCTTGGGCAGCATACTACCCGGAGCAAAATGACCTTCAGCAACATACTGCTTTAATTCCTTCAGTGAAACATTATCCAAGGCCTTCTGATTAGGCTTACCGTAATCAAGATAAACCAGCGGTACCCCGGTGGAAATGATCAGAACGTCGGCACCAACCTCTGAAGCCAAGAGGCTGGAAGCGAAATCTTTATCGATAACAGCGTCTACGCCTATTAATCCACCGCCCTCTTGTCTGACCACCGGAATGCCACCACCACCCACCCCGATTACACAGTAGCCGTCGCTTACCAGCTTGCCGATCACATCCTTTTCAATGATCTCCTGCGGTAGCGGAGACGGGACTACCCGTCGATAGCCACGCCCCGCGTCGTTAACCATGACCCAACCGAGGTTTTCTTTTTGGAGCTCTTCAACTTGCTCTCTGGAGTAAAAAGAACCAATCGGCTTGGTTGGTTTCTGGAACGCAGGGTCGTCTGCCGCTACAACTACTTGGGTTATGACGGTGACAGCTGTTTTATGGATACAACGGCGTTTGAACTCGTTGTCCATCGCTTGTTGGATCTGGTATCCAATTGCCCCTTGGGTATCGGCCCCACAGCTAACCAAGGGCACCCGGTGCATTTTCGCCACATCCGAAGCAATCTCCGAGCGGCGCAGAATAAGGCCAATCTGCGGATCATTACCATGGGTAACAATAACATTATACCCTTGTTCGATCATACCAGCGATATGCCTTGCTGTTTCACACACCGCTTGATATTGATCTTCCACTGTTTGGTGGGCATTGTCGCGAATCAAGGAGTTGCCGCCAATAGCTACAACAGCCAATTTTCTAGCGTTGTTCGCCTTGTCTTGTTCTCGTTTGCCTATTTTTTGCCACCCTTCAGAACTATCATAACCCAGGCAGTGGTCGATCTTTCGCTCACACGTTGTAGCCGATCTCGGTTCGCCCAAAAGATCTTTTTCCAAAGTCGAGTACTCCTTTCTTCTCTCTGTTTCCGCCCTGGTCCCTAACAGACATCAGATATGGGCGAGCTTTACCTAACGCAGACGGGCAATCACCTTGTCATAATAATCAATCTTGGCAAATTCATTCTCCTAAAATGCCGGGGAACGCATTGTAAACTGGAATAGTTAAATATAAATTAATTTTTTAAGTTATGCTTAACTATTCGCTATCTCTGTGCACAACTCCTGCCTTAACCCGCTCGAACTCAAATATTTTTATTCACTGATTTATTTCTACCTGCAACAACTGCATGAAAAAGACGCCAAGTGTGTGGCGTCTTTTTCAAATACCGCTTGATTGTCAGTTGGCCCTAATCCGATGCGTTAGGGTCAAGGTACAAGCAGGTTTCCTAAACGAAGATTAAAACTGTGGCGGGGTAATGCATGATAATATTACAAGTTCCTGTTCCCCGATATTTACCATACGATGGGGAATCTCACCCTGACAATAGATGCTATCCCCCTCATTCAAAACATATACGTCATTGCCGATTCTCATCTCTAATGTTCCTTCCAGTACTAAGGTGCATTCTTCTCCCTTGTGCACGTCGGTAGAACTTGAGCCACTTGGGGCTAATCTGCTGATAAATACCTCCATGCTGCGATTTAAGTCAGGAGTCAACAATTCGTAACTCATCTGCGAATTGGGCAAGCGCAAACTTTTCCTTTCGTCCTTACGGACTACTGGACTTGGTTGTTTCTCCGAGACAAGCAGGGCAAAAATGGGAACATCAAGCGCATCGGCAACCCTGCGTAAAGAATTTATTGAAGGATCGGCGAGATCCCTTTCCACCTGGCTAAGAAAGCTTGGTGTAAGCCCAGTCTTGCCAGCCAAAGTCTTTAAACTAATCTTTTTTTGCACGCGTATTTTTCTAATGTTTTCACCAAGCACTCCTTTTCCCCCCTTAGTTATTTCTAAAAAAAGCATCCACCTTTAGCGCCGAACGATTGGTAAATAGAAAACAGGCCGGTAAATTTCCTTACTATTATCAAATGGTTTGTACTAGTTTGTCAAGTTACACAGATTTAGCTAAAAAATATAGACTAGTTTCATTGTTTTTCTTCATTGTATTCCTTTCCATAGTTCTTGAGTCTGCCGACTATTGGTTACAATGAGCTTACCCCGATGGAAAACCATCTCTTTTACGGCTTGGCTCACAATAGCTTCATGAGGCGATGTGGCGCTCAACACAACCATGTCAGCATAACAACCGGAAGTCAATCCGTATCCTGGCAACTTCATGGCCTTTGCTGGGTTATAGGTACCCATGGCCAAAATCCGCTCCAATTCTGCCGGCGAACCCATTTGAACAATCTGAGCCGTAAGAAGAGCCTCTTCTAATAGATCGGCATTGCCAAACGGCCGAAACGGATCACGAACGTTATCCGATGCATAGGAGACAGACACACCGCCTTCTACCAGATCCCGCACCCTCGTGACGCCGCGGCGAATGGGTTGCTTGTCACCTCTCCCCATCAAAAACAAGTTAGCAGACGGCAGTGTCACAACGTTCAACTCTGCTTCCCTTACTTTCCGGATCACACGCTCTGCCACTTCATCTGATACAGCTGAAAGGGAACATAAATGCCCTGCCGTAACCCTGCCCTGATATTCTTGGGTGATCGTCTTCTCAGCCAAATACTCTAGGGCTTCTACATTAGGCTCATCGGTTTCATCCACATGAAAGTCAATATCAACATCTAACTCTGTCCCAAGCTTGAACAACAGGTCGGTAAATCTGCGGTAATCTGCATCCAGAGTGGGGCATCCGCCAATTAAATCTGCTCCTTCGGACACCGCCTGCCTTAGTAGATCCAACTGCTCTTGTTTTATTCCTGTTGGATCTTGGGCAGGAAAAGCCACAACCTGTATGTTGACAACCTTCTGTAAATCCCTCTTCACGGTCAACACCGACCTGATAGTTTCCAGCCCAATCCTTGGGTCAACCGTGATGTGAGACCGAATTGCTGTAGTACCCTGTGAAATCGCCATCTCAGCAGCGCGCCGGGCACGCTTGTAAATATCCTCCGGGCTAATGCCCAACAAGAATTCCTGAAAGTTTCCGATCGCTTCCTCTAAAGTACCGCTGTTATTGTGCACCAAGTGGGCAGTAAGGGTTTTTTCCAAATGGGTGTGCAGATCAACAAAACCGGGTATGACGAGCTTTCCGTCTAACTCAACCACCCATCCCGCATCTTCGTCAAGTTCACACCCTACACAGGCTATTTTTTCCCCCTTAATCCCCACATCGAAGACTCCTTGCGACTGACCGAAAAGCTTGGCTTTTTTTAGTAAAAGATCGTACATGGCGCACCCCTTCCGTTTACTCATAAAGGCTGTATACCATGATTTTGGGCAAATCATTCAAATATTTTGGACGAAAAACAATTGTTCGGGGTAAACCACAGGGTGTACCAGGACCAGGTATTAGCCTAACGGTATAAAACTTCCGTTTCCGAGGGAGGCCTCAAGCCTACCGTCGAGCACGAGAAACTCCCCCCTCCTGACTACGTGCTTAAGCCAACGTCGATCCATCTGTTCCTTATGAAACGGCGAATAAGCTGCTCGGCTTTGCAAGAAGGTTTCCTTGGTGTCCAGCGGCTTATGCCCGGAAATCATCACAAAGTCAGCATCATGACCCGGTGTTAAACTCCCTTTTCCTTTAAGGCGAAATAGACGGGCTGGGTTCTCCGAGGTAACGCGGACAAGATCCTCCCAGCTAATCCGCCCTTTTCCGACTCCTTCATTAACGAGTACAGGTAGAATGGCATCAACTGAAGGTAAACCGGCTCGGGTAGCCTGCCATGTAGAACTCCTCTTCATTTCCAAGGCAAAGGCGCAATGATCTGATGCAACGACATCGACGATACCCGTGCGGATTCCCATCCACAAAGCTGCTTGATCTTCGTGTGTCCGCAACGGTGGGCAAACTGTGTTCAGATCGGCCTCTCTTTCGTATACAGACTCATCGAGCACTAAATACTGAGGACAGGTTTCCACCCACAGAGCCCGATCTGGATGCGTCTGCCGGGCCTCAATAATGGTATCTAAAGCCTTCCTGGTAGAAAGGTGCACAAAATAAAGATCTGCCGGGAGACTTCCGATAGCCAGAAGTTTCCGGATGGCTATTTCTTCCGTATCCAATGGACGGGACTGTGGGAAAAAGCAGATATCGCTCTGTCCTTTAGCCAAAAGCTTTTCTTCCGCTGCCCGTAATAACCCATCGTCCTCGGCGTGAAAGGTAAGCAAACCAACATGTTTCGAAGCCCAAGCCAAAAGGTTTTCCAGATCTTCTGCGTCAAGGCACAGTCCATCCTCCCGATACGTGGTAAAACCCTTCACGGCGGCTAAATGGTAACGGTCTATCAACTCAAACCAAGCCGGATCACGCGCGAACCTCTGCGGAATCACCAGATGAAACTGGTAATCTAAAGGGCATCCTTTTACATCTTCAAACCTGGCCATGATGGCTTCAGACAAATTCTGAGTGGAGAGCGGTTCAATAAAATCAATGATACTTGTGACTCCGGCCGAAGCGGCCAGCCTTCCACCGAAGGAAAAATCATCCACCGTAAACTGATCCCCGCTAGCCATGTGAAAATGGGTGTGCGCATCAATAATTCCCGGCAAAATAAGGGTCCCCCCGGCGTCAATTATCGGTAGATCCCTCTCCCTGAGATCCCCGACCCATTCTGTGATTCGGCCGTCTTCTACCAATAGATTAGCTGGCATGCTACCCTTTGAGGAGACAACCAGACCCCCAGCCACAATATAGCGGTCCATTGGTTACCCTCCTTGCGGTGATAAGGCCTTTAAGTCAATCGGGAAAACAGTAATCTGTTGGCCGATAGCATTGATCACCGCATTGACGATGGCAGGGGCTACCGGGACTGTGGCGCATTCGCCGATACTTTTTGCACCATAAGCCCCTTGTTGCTCTCCATGCTCCACCAACATTACCTGTAAGGCCGGCATGTCAGCAGCCTTAGGCGTTATATACTTTTTCAAAGATCCGTTTGTTACTTTACCACTGGCATCCAGCTTTAGATCTTCTGATAAAGCATAGCCGATACCCATCTGGATACCACCTTCGATTTGCCCTTCAACCAGCAGTGGATTTATGGCTTTGCCTACATCATAAACAGCGACCATCCGCAGCACTTTGACGGTCTTTTGCTCCAAATCCACTTCGACCTCAGCGAAATTCGCCCCGTAGGAAACCGGATTAAAGGTAGATTTTTGCGTGTAACTAGCGATCAGTTCCTGTCCATCTTCCTGCTGCATTGTCCAAACCACATCACACAACTTAACAGTTTCTCCATCCATGCCGATAATGTGACCCTGACTCAATGACAACTGCCCAATTTGTGCGTTTAGCAATTGAGCCGCTTTCTCTTTAACTTTAACAGCTATCTCCTCGGCACAAGCCTTCACCGCCTGGCCGATCACCCAAGTTCCCCGGCTGGCATAAGTACCCAAATCCCAAGGCACAGTGGCCGTGTCGGCCTCAATCACACTCCAATCATCGGGATGCATGCCCAGAACCTCACTGGCAATTTGCACAAGAATAGTGATCAAACCTTGGCCCAAGTCCTGCGCCCCGGTGAAGAGAACCCCGGTACCGTCTTCATTTAATCTAATAGTGACTGTCGTGATATCCGCATGCGCAGGGTACACCCCACTGCCATGCAAGCCAACAGCAACCCCAATCCCCCGCTTCTTGTAGCTCGGCAAAGCTGGAGCCTGCCAAGAGTCCCAGCCAAATTGTTTGGCTCCCGTCTCCAGACACTCCAAAGGATAGCAATTACCCAACGTAGTCCCGCTGCGCGGATTGGGATCGCCCGGTCGCACCAAGTTGCGGCGGCGAAACTCCACCGGGTCAAGGTTTAATTCCTTGGCTATTCGATCCAATTGAACTTCGCGGGCCAGGACCAGTTGGGGTGAACCGTATCCCCGCATCGCCCCCGCCACGGGGGTATTAGTAAGAACTGGAATACCATGGTAACGCATATTGGGAATCCGGTATTGTTTAAAGGCTTTATCAGACATTGCTCCCAGCACGTTAAGAGCACTGGAGGAATAGGCCCCCGTGTTGGCGATAACTTTAATATCCTGTGCCAACATTATCCCGTCTTTGCGTACGCCGGTCTTGATCTCCACCACCGCCGCATGCCGCACCCTCGTTGCAAAAAAGGTCTCCTGACGGGTTAACTCAATTTTCACGGGGCGGCGGCACTTGCTGGCTAGGACGGCCGCCACCGGTTCGATAGTCATTTCCAATTTGCCGCCAAATCCCCCCCCCACCGGTGGCTTAATCACCCGCACTTTGTGCATGGGCAAAGAGAA
>DAHVVW010000120.1 GCA_027357125.1 Clostridiales bacterium | reverse complement strand
GGCACAAATTGAAGAGAAAATAAATGAGCTTGAACGCAAAAATGAGGAATTAAGCTTGCTCAGAGAAGAGATTTTTGGGCAGGTAAGTTTTATTTACCAGAGCAGGGCAATGAATCACATTAAAGAAATTATTACGAAAATTGCTCCGATGGATTTAACGGTGCTCATTCAAGGGGAGTCTGGGGTAGGTAAAGAAGTTGTTACGAAAACGATACATTTTTTGAGCAAGAGAAAAGAACAACCCTTCATCAAACTTAACTGTAGTCTGATTCCGGAAAATCTGATTGAATCTGAACTTTTCGGATATGAAAGCGGGGCTTTTACCGGAGCCAATAAGGAGGGGAAAATTGGCAAAATAGAATTGGCCAATAATGGAACCCTCTTTTTGGACGAGATAGGAGAGCTACCCCTGCGCGTTCAGGTAAAACTCTTGGATTTTTTGCAGGATCGCCAGATCGACCGGGTTGGTGGTACGAAAAAGGTAAAGATAAATACCAGAGTTGTGGCCGCCACAAATCGTGACTTACTGCAAATGGTACATGAAAGGCACTTCCGTAAAGACTTGTATTACAGGCTTAATGTGGTTCCGATTGTGATCCCGCCGCTACGGGAAAGAAAAGAAGATATCCCGGCCTTAGTCAGATATTTCCTAGATAAATTTAATGCCAAGTATGGACTTAATAAGAAACTAACCCCGGAAATCATTCAGGCTTTTTACCACTACGAGTGGCCAGGAAATGTCCGTGAATTAGAGCATGTCATGGAAAGGATAATTGTAATTAACGAATTTGAGACAATTACCCTGGATTATATCCAAAGCATCTTGGATGTTAAGCCTGATCAGGGCAAGGTAATCTGCACAGATATTATTCCCTTAAAAATGGCTAAGAAAGAGGTCGAACAGCACTTGGTTAAAACGGCCTATGCAATGTATAAATCCACGTACAAGGTGGCTAAAGTCCTGGAAATCGATCAGTCCACGGTAGTAAAGTTGTTGAAGAAGTATAGATAAAGATTATCTAGGGGCTGTCCGATAAATTTTGTTTTTTGGGGCAGCCTTTGAATTTGAACCCGATTAGGCGAAACGAGTCGAAACTATCGGGCATAATGAATATTGGAATCATCACAATGAATTAATTCATTACTGAAAAATAAGGAATTTTCTCAAAATTGACCGAATTCGATGAATAATTTCATTTGAAAAATATTTCCAAAAGGACAAACTTCCCCAGAATAAGCCACATTAAGGGATGGTATCTTGGATGGCACATGTTTTGCAACTAAATGTAATAATTCCTTAACTGCTTAAGATTTAATGGTTCAGGAGGTGAGATTAGATATAACTATAAGAGACATAGCAGACGTTGCAGTTATTGTCTGAGAATACGAGGGGGTAATTATCAAACGAAGAGGAGGGCGGATACTATTTTATCGTTTAAAAATCTTACGAAAAAGTATCCTGATGGCACTGTCGCAGTTAAGGATTTTACGTTAGATATCAAACGCGGTGAATTTGTAATATTAATTGGCCCGTCCGGATGTGGTAAGTCGACAACATTGCGCATGGTAAACCGTCTAGTGGAACCCACATCCGGCACAATTGAAATCGATGGCAAGGACTATAAGAGCTACCACCCTGTCGAACTAAGGCGGCGCTTAGGGTATGTGATTCAGCAAGTAGGCCTTATCCCCCATTTGACAATCGCCGAAAATATCACCTTTGTCCTGAAACTTAAAGGGGTAAAGGAAAACGAGCGCCGTGCCCGTGCCGAAGAGCTGCTCAAATTAATTGAGATGAGCCCGGATGTATTTATGGACCGCTACCCGTTAGAATTGAGCGGCGGTCAACAGCAACGTATCGGTGTTTTGCGTGCCCTGGCTCATGATCCGGATATTATTTTGATGGACGAGCCGTTTGGTGCTTTGGATCCTATTACCCGCGAACAGTTGCAGGATGAATTAAAACGGCTGCAACGGAGTGTGCACAAGACGATTGTGTTTGTGACACACGACATGGATGAGGCCGTGCGTATGGCTGACCGAATTGTAATCATGCGCAATGGTGACATTGTTCAGGCTGAATCTCCGGAGAAAATTCTGCGTGCTCCTGCAGATGAGTTTGTGGCCAACTTCATTGGACGGCAGAGGTTACTGCGCCAGAAGACTGAAATGCCGGTTAGGGATATCATGTCCAAAGTAGTTGTTCCGATTTCAGCTCAGAGTGGTATGAACCAGGGTCTTGAACTAACTGTGCGACCGGACTCGACTGTGCTTACTAGCATTCAACTGATACTTGCCCATAATCTCGACTCAATTCAGGTAGCAGACAGTGACGGCACTATTGTAGGGATAGTTACCCGCAATAGTCTGGTTGATTTTTTAGATGATGTTGGGTCTGCAGATAAAGAAGCAGGCTCAGCGAAGGTGGTGAGCTAAAATGCAGCTGATTTCCGAAACGATTAAGTTTATAGCAACACATTCAGATGATGTTTTAAAAGCTATTTGGGAGCATCTATTCATTGTAGCAATTCCTATGGGTTTAGCTATTTTGATTGCAGTGCCGTTAACCATCTTGGCGACACGGATTCCTAGATTTTACCCATGGCTTCTTGGTTTTAGCAATGCCATGCAGACGATCCCGAGCCTTGCCTTGCTCGCCTTATTAATCGCAATTGGCATGGGGCTGGGCTTGCTACCTACGGTTATCGCCCTGTTTCTCTACGCTCTAATGCCAATTGTTAGGAATACGTTTGTGGGGATTACAGGCGTATCCCGCGAAGTAAAAGATGCTGCCATCGGCATGGGGGTCACCAATTGGCAACTTCTGTGGATGATTGAACTGCCACTCGCCCTCAAAGTGATCATTGCCGGCATTCGTTCTGCTCTGGTCGGCACGATCGGGTTTGCGACTCTAGGAGCATTGATTGGAGCTGGTGGTTTAGGGGAATTAATCATGCGGGGATTAAGCATGGCCGCTAATGACATTGTGCTGGCAGGCACCTTGCCCGCGATGCTGCTGGCCTTTTTGGCTGAGTTTCTAATGGGTCGCCTGGAAATAAAATTGACACCGCGTGGCCTGCGTTCAATTAGACATTAAGATGTCTAAATATTAGAAAAAGTACAAAGATATTGAAAAAAGTATAAAGGGGGAATCAAGATGCAGAAACGTCGTTGGTTAAATTTCATGGCAGTAGGACTTATTGCTGTAACCCTTGTAGGATGTGGGAGTTCCGGAGCCAGTCAGTCTAACAATACTTCATCCAACCAAACGGGCTCTTCATCCAACCAAGCGGGCTCGTCCATTAAAGAGCTTACCATCGCAGCCCAGGATTACAATGAACCTGCTATTGTGGACTATATGCTCAAGGAGATTATTGAAAAAAATACTTCAATTAAGGTAACAGTGACCAGAACTTCAGGAATGTCCTCGTTAATGCATAATTCCTTGGTCAAGGGCGATATCCAAATCTACAGCGGATATGCCGGTACTCAATTTCAAAAGATATTTAAACAGGCATACTCCGATCAGTATAAAGCAAATCCGGAATCAGTGCTGGACTATGTTAGAGCAGAAGAATTGAAACAGCACGGTGTCTGGGTTTCACCGAAATTAGGGTTCTATGACAACTACGCGATTGCGGTATCATCTGAGACAGCTCAAAAGTATAATCTGAAGACAGTCTCAGATATCATTCCCTATGTTAAAGATTGGTCTGTAGGCATGGATCAAGATTTTGCCAACATCCCGGAAAGTGGCATGCCCGGGCTAAAACAAACGTATGGCTTGAAATGGAAGAAAGAAGTATCCATGGATTACAATTTAATTTATCAAGCGCTTGCCAATAATAATGTGCAAGCTATTGTTGCCTACAGTACAGACGGGCGTCTCAAGAAGTTTAATCAGGTCACGATTGAAGATGACAAGCATTTCCTGCCCCCAGAATACGGTATTGTCATGATCAAGGATTCCGTACGCAAAGAAGCTAACCTTGATAAAGTTTTGGAAAAACTCTGGGGCTCAATCTCTAATGAAGATATTATTCAGATGAACTACTTGGCTGATGTAGAGAAACAGGATCTTGAAAAAATTGCACATGATTGGCTGGTAAAGAAAGGTCTTATCTAAAGAACTTTTTTTAGCTTCTTGTAATTCTTTAGTCTTTTGCTTTAGTGTTAAACAGTATTTGGTGTTAACTCGATAGACTTCTGATAGGTGGGATTCGTCTTTGAGATAGAGACGAATCCCATTTTCTCATATAGATGACCGCTGTTAAATTCCCCATTCGCCCTATCAAACCAACCGTTTACACCGCTTTTTCGTCCTCTTAGACGGTTAGACTTTTCAAAAGATACTAAACTGAACTAAAATACAGCTCACATACAAATATCGGAATGACTTTTCGTATAGTGGAACACGAATAAGAGAGGGCGTTATGAGAGGAAAATTTGAAGGTGCACAGACAGGAAAATCAGAAGGGGTTCAGACTGTTGAAAAAGCCCTTACAATCTTAACCACGTTTAATCACCAGCAGCATTTGTTTGGTGTTACGGAGCTAAGCAACAAGTTAGGGCTGCCCAAAAGTGTGGTTCACCGGATCCTGATTTCGATGCAGAAGTACGGGTTTGTGGAGAAAGACACGCTCACTGAAAAGTATCGCCTGGGTTTACGGGTTTTTGAATTGGGCAAGGTTGCGGCAGGCAACATGAACTTGCGCAATGTTGCATTCCCTATTATGCAGCATCTGGCGCAGATTACCGGGGAATCCATTCTGCTCACGATCAGGGATGGCCATGCGGGAGTAGGTATTGAATTTGTTGAGGGAACCCAGTCCATGACTTTGAAAGCATCGCATGGAATGCGACTGCCGCTGCACTGTGGAGCTTCGAAAAAAATACTCTTGGCCTTGCAACCGACTGACTTTATTGAAGAATATTTTAAAACAGAAAATCTTGTGCGTCTTAGCGACAACAGTCCCATGGACATTGACTTGCTCAAAGAAGAATTAGGGCGTATCCGCCGCGAAGGAATCTCGATCACTGCGGATGAAGTTGAATTGGGTTCGACTGTTATCGCTGCCCCTATCTATGAGCATGAAGGAAGATTGGTAGCAGGGTTAGGGATAGGCGGACCAACATTCCGCTTTACCAAGGAAAAAAATGAGGAATTTATTAATTTGTTGCGCCGTTACTCGCGCGAGATATCCCTTAAACTTGGTTACAAACCGGACTAATCGTAGTTCGATGTTCGTGGTTCGATTCAAAGTGTCATACCGGGTCTCTATGCCCTCCGTGCGTCGCTTTCATTGTCTGACGGTACCGCCTTTGGGCGGCATGGGGATCTATTAATATAGCGCGATGGAACGAAATACTCTCCCTAGGTGTTGTTGTTAGGGTGTTTTTTTGTGTGTTAAAGTTCTAAAGATTTAGTATATTTTAACCGTTAAACATCTAAAAACGACCGTTAACGGTCAAATAACGGCGCTTAACCCGGGAATTACTGTGTCAACGATGTCTGTTTGTTATCATATAGATTATGGAACATTGTTCCTAAATTCGGAACGTTATAACAACCATGTTTAAGAGGGGGAAGAGTGAATGCGCTATCTGATGGAACCCACAGGCGTGGCTATTATCGGGGCCAGCCAGGATTTCTCAACAATTAATGGCAAAATTCTTAAGTACTTATTAAAACATAATTATCAAGGGAAAATTTATCCGGTTAATCCTAAATATCAGGACATTGCAGGGCTCGCTTGCTACCCTTCCGTCGAAGCAATTCCGGAACAGGTTGACCTGGCACTGATCGCAATTGCGGCCGCCCGGGTGCCTGGCATCTTGCGTGATTGCGGGAAGAAGGGAATCAAGAGGGCTATAATTTTTTCGTCCGGCTTTGCTGAGACCGGAGATAAGAAGCTGCAGCAAGAGATTAAAGACATAGCTAAAGAAAATAACATGCGCCTGATTGGGCCCAACTGCCTGGGTATGCTCAATGTTTCCACCGGCCTCATTGCCTCTTTCAGCGGTTCTTTGGAGATGGATAAGGTCAAAGCCGGCCCGGTTGCTTTGGTATCTCAAAGTGGTGCGGTAGGCTTTATGCTCTTTAACTTACTGCAGGAAGCAGGAGTGGGTGTAAACTTTGTTATTACGACCGGTAATGAGGTCGATATGACTGCAGGGGAAGGTTTGTCGTATGTAGTTGAGAACCCTAATACCAAAGTGATTCTTTCTTATCTCGAGGGACTTCGGGACGGGGAAAGCTTTAGGCAAACTGCAGAGCAAGCTGCCGAACTGGGAAAACCTATTATTGCCTTAAAAGTAGGTAACTCTGCCAGCGGGCAAAAGGCTGCCGCTACGCACACCGCAGCGCTTACCGGATCAGGAGCGGCTTATAAGAGTTACTTTGAAAAAATGGGAATTTTCCAGGCTCATGACAGTGATGATATTGTCGACCTCGCCCAGGCCTTTATCCCCGGCAAATTGCCCAAAGGCAACCGGGTCGGGATCGTGACCATGTCCGGCGGGGTCGGGATTTTGCTGGCTGACCGTTCGGAGGAGGTTAATCTCCAAGTACCGGAATTAAGTGAAGTCTTACAGGAAGAAGTGAGGAAAGTCATTCCCGCTTTTGGTTCCGCGATCAACCCGGTTGATGTGACCGCTCAATCTCTCAACCAAGGGGACGAATTTAAGAAGTGCCTGCAAATCCTGCTCGCTTCGGACGAACTCGACATGTTGAT
>DAHVVW010000011.1 GCA_027357125.1 Clostridiales bacterium | reverse complement strand
TCATGCGCAAGGAAAGTTTAGCCGCCACATCAACCCCGGTGGGAACCTTGCCCTATTATCAGGCCGTAGCGGAAACAGCCAAAAAATACGAGTCGTCTCTTAAGATGGATGTCGAAGAATTGTTTGACGTGATCGAGCGGCAGGCAGCCGATGGGGTTGACTTTCTGGCTTTGCACTGCGGTACGACGATGAGCGTTGTGGAGCGGGCCAAACAGGAAAACCGGCTTGACCCTCTGGTGAGTTACGGTGGCTCCCACCTAATCGGTTAGGATTATCAAATAGGTTAACAAGTTAGAGGCTACCTAAGAGGTGGCTGACTACTATTTATTGGTCCTAATAATTAGGGCTCTTTCACTCCATAGGCTTCAATTTTACGATAGAGATTGCGCACGCTGATGCCTAGCAGTTTCGCCGCTTGAGCCCGGTTGCCCTGAACTTTCCTTAACGTGGCTAAGACATAGCCGCGCTCAACCTCTTCCAAGGCAGGATAATGACCGTCATCCGGCCACCGTCCAGTACCTTCTCTTGCCCAGAAACTTTCAGAACCTGTGTGTGTCAATCCCCTTTTTTCTGCCGGAGCGAGTCGTTTCGTTTGCCCCGCTTCTTGCAGGGAATGACTGGTTTGCAGCCAGATGTCGTACGGGAAAATCAGCCTATCCGCCGCCAGCAGCCGACCCCGCTCAATCAGGTGGGCAAGTTCGCGCACATTACCCGGAAAATCATACTTCAGCAATTCCTCTTTCGTTTCCTGCGCCAGTACGCAGCTTTGTCCGGCCACATCCGTTTTGTCCAAGCGTTGAAGAAAGTATTCGGCAAGGGGGATAATATCTTCCCGGCGTTCACGCAAGGGCGGCACCACCAGCGTTAAACCGTTTAAACGGTAGTACAGATCCTGGCGAAACCGTCCCGTTTTAACCTCTTTTTGCAAATCCCGGTTCGTCGCTGTGACAATCCGCACATCGACGCGCCGCAGCCTGGTATCCCCGACACGGCGGAATTCTCCGGCCTCCAAAAAGCGAAGCAGCTTTACCTGCAGTCCCAAATGCATCTCCCCGATTTCATCCAAGAAAAGAGTGCCGCGGTCTGCCATCTCCACCAATCCGATCTTTTGCCCCCCTGCTCCGGTAAACGCTCCTTTTTCATGCCCGAACAATTCGCTTTCCATCAGGGCTTCAGGTATAGCCCCGGCATTTACCGGAACATAGGCCTGGGCTTCCCTCGGGCTCCAGCTATGCAGAGCCCGGGCAATCAGTTCTTTGCCGACTCCGCTCTCTCCTTGAATCAGGACCGCTGTGTCACTTTGAGCTACCTTCCTGGTCATTTCCAGGAGAGCCTTTAAGATGGCACTTTCCCCCACAATTCTCAATTCCGGGATTTGGCGATGTACAACCTGGCGCAGGCCGGTGTTTTCCAGAAGAAGCTTGCGTTGCTCCAATGCTTTCTCCAAAGTAATTTCCAACTCGGACAAATTACAGGGTTTGGTCAGGTAATCAAAAGCCCCGGCCTTCATCGCTTCAATGGCAGACTCCATGGTTCCGTGTCCAGTCAGCATGATGACTTGAATATCCGGCTGGAGCTGTTTCAGTTCATGCAATACCCCAAGACCATCCCCGTCCGGCAAGCGCAAGTCTAAAAGTACAGCATCCAGAAGGTTGTCACGCAGCAAGGACAGCCCTTCTTGAGCGGTCCCAGCTTCAAATACATCATACTTTTTCCGCTGCAAACGCTTAGCAATAATCGAACGCAAAGCTTCCTCATCATCAAGAATCAGTACTTGCTGCCGGTGCTTCATGTCTTTCCTCTCCTACCTCTTGGAATGGTAAAGTAATCCTCACCTTGGTACCCTGGCCTTCCACACTTGCTAAGGCTAACTGTCCCTTCATTTTCTGGACAATTCCGTAACTCACAAACAAACCCAGCCCTGTTCCTTGTCCTGGTGGTTTTGTGGTAAAGAAAGGATCAAAAACTTTTTTAATCTGGCTGGACGGAATCCCGCAGCCATGATCTTCCACTTCAACCTGAATGGCAGTTTCCTCACGCCAAGCCCGGACTTGCACAGTTTCTCCCTCAGGAGATGCATCGATGGCATTGGTTAAAACATTTAAAACTACCTGCTGCCATTCATTCTCATTGCCTAAAACCACTAGCCCTTCCGGCAAGTCGATCTCAATTCCGACTTGCTTTTGCTTGGCTCTGTGCCGGAGCAAGGTTGTCGTTTGGGCGGTCGCTCCTCCGATATCCACCAGATCCCGCCCTTGTTTGCCTTTGCGGGCAAACTGCAGGAGTTGGCCCGTAATCTGTTTGCACCGTAGAACTTGACCTGAAATAATGCCCAGTACCTCTCTGACTTCAGCAACTGTTGGAGTGTCTTCACGCAAACGGTCAGACAGTTCCTCGCTGTGAGCCGAGATAACAGCCAGGGGATTATTTATTTCATGGGCTACGCCAGAGGCAAGCAACCCCACAGCAGCCATCTTGTCCGTCTCGATCATGCGTACTTCCAGTTCCACTTGCTGCGTAACATCCTCAAGGAGCAGCAAATAAGCTGCATTTTCCTGATTCTCCGGCACCAGCCCATAGTACATTTGACGGATATAACGGCGAAGCCCGTTGACCTCAAGCGCAACCACCCTACCGTTTTCCAGGAAAAAACAATCGATGCCTTCTCCTGTCAACACTTTATCACAGGGAACCTTCTGCAAGCTGTCAGAGCCAAACCAGTCCGCGAAAATAGAATTCCACCAGATGATGCGCTTCTCTGCGTCTAAAAGCGCCATTCCTGCGCCAATTCCGTTAACAACCGTTGTCAATAACTCCTTTTCAGCTTTGAGGCTCTTGCCTTGCTCGTGCAGCATACGGAGCAACTGATTGAAGGATTGCACCAAACGCCCGATTTCATCCCGGGTTTGCTGGGGAACGGTAGCTTCCGGATTACCGGTGGAAATAATGTGCCTGACTTCCCCTTCCAGGTTTTCAATCGGACGGGTGAGTTTTAAACCAAAGACAATGCTCAGAATCGTAACCAGAATCCCCATGAAAAGCACAATCCCCACCTGTTTGAAGGCAAACTGTGAAATAGGCTCATAAGCCTCCCGAATCGGTTGTTCAATAAACACACCCCAATTTGGGTTGCCCACCGGGGCAAACAGACCTATCACCCTGATACCGTCAGAGTTGTCGTATTCCCGTCCTCGATGGGTCGGACTTTCCCCTGTCAAAAAACCGCGTACGGACGGATTCTGGCGCACATTTTCCTGGCGCAGGACATGGCTAAAGTCTGTATGACTAATTAAATTCCCTTTCTCATCCGTCAGAAAAACATAACCGGCCTGGCCGATGCGCAAGTTGGCTATCTTGGTGACCATTCCCTTCAGATCGGTCTCCGCTTGTAAATAGCCGATAACCTGACGGGTATACGGATCCTGAATCGGCACCGTCAAATAAAACTCCGGGCGTCCATCCCCCGTGAAAAACACATTGCTGACAGCAAAGGAACGCTCATCCGTAAACTCAACCTTCTCCAGCCTGACAGGTACAGAACCGGGCAAAATCACTTCCCTTCTGGCAACCTGGCCGAGAACACGCCAATTCCTGTCTACTGCCGTTATTTTCTCCAGATACGGTTCTTCCCGGAGAAGTGTTCCCAAAATCGAGGCCCGGGCCACCTGATCCTTCCCCACAAGCATGGGCGCACTGGTTGAAGCGACATGGGTCAGGCTGTCCGCCATATTCTGCACAAAATCCCCAATCTCTTGGGCGAGGGCGTTGGCCCGCTCAAAGTTCTGCTCCTGAATACTCCCTTCCAGGTGCAGCCGGGTGGTGTTAAAACTGGCCAGGCCGAGAAAAAGCAAAGGAAAAATAGACATCATAATGCCAAAAACCAGAACACGCCCTTTGATCCGCATCCACCAAGGAACCGGGCCGACTTTCAAACTTTCCATCCTCCCTACGGTTGGATTACCTGATCCGCCAGGCTGAGCACATCCGCTGCCGGATGAATTCCCAATTTGTTGGCTATGCGCAAATTGACCGACAAGACAATTTTATCCGGAGTTTCTACCGGAATATCTCCCGTGGCCTGCCCGCGCAGGCTTTTGTTCACGAGATGGGCCGATTGCGCCCCCTGCTCTTCGTAAGAAGTGCCATAAGAAGCCAAACAGCCATATTTGATATCACCCGGATAAACTCCAAAAACAGGAAGGTTTTGCTGCAGAGCCCGCCCAACAATTTGCTCCATGCTCGTCTCCAGAAAAAATCCGGGAAGAAGCATAATGGCCTCCACTTTAGCCGCCGCCATCTCCTGAAACACTCTTTCAATATCTTCCGGGCTGGAGACTGTGAAAGAATTCAGAGTCAGGGAAAACTCCCTGGCCACTGACTGAATCCCTGCCTGGGTCCGTTCAAAGGAAGGCACGCGCAGATCCCCCAGCACTGCCACACGTCGCACGTTAGGAAGCAAACGATGGAGCAGTTCCAGCCGTTTGGGGGTTAATTCAAGGTGATAATTGTTAAGTCCGGTCAAATTTCCTTCCGGATGAGTTGGATTCAGCACCAGGCCGATTGCGGCCGGAGCAAGGGAGCCCATGAAGATCACCGGAACCGGCCTCTTCACGGCGGCTGTAATATCTTTTAAAGATTGAGCTTCAATGTACCCTGCCGCAACCAGCACATCATGCCTGTTTTGAACCAGACGCCGGGCCAGCACGGGCAATTGGGAAATATCGTTTTGCGCATTCAAGACCTGATAGGTTACATCCTGCCCGTCCAGGTAGCCCAGACGGCTTAAGGCCTGTTGCAAGCCCTCCACTTTGGCCAGGCGGGTATCATTGGCCAGCAGGATTCCTATATGCGCCACCCGCGGCTTAGCCGCAGGAACAGTCACAAGATAGGCTCCTACCAGAAAAAGCAAGAAAGCCGCAATCCCCAAAATCCACAGGCGTTTGTTCAAGCCCTGTCACCCCCGAGCCTTATTAATATTAGTGTACCATGCGGGCAATAAAAAACCAAAATGCCTGAAAAAGACCAGGGAGAACTCCCCGACACCTGTCCGGTTGTTCTCCCTTCTCGCCTGGATCAATTCAGATATTCTTACTGAAAACTCAGGAAAAATCTACTTGGCTCCAACCTGTCCCTGATAATTTACCGGAGCCGGCGGAGTCTTGGGCAAGCCGAAGACAGGCAGGAAGCGAAAGGCAAAGTAGAGAATCGCCAGTTCTGCCAGGGCAAACACAGCAATGAACATGAGGTGCCTGGGGTCAGCCGTATAGGGATTTAGAGTGTTCCCGGTCAAAGGCAGCTGTTGCCCGCCGATGACAAAATTAACCCGCATGGCGATAACCCCGACCAATGTTAGGAACGAAGCTAAAGAAATCCAGCTCAGGGAGCCTTTGGTGCGTGGAATTAACAGGAGGAGGAAAGGAACGAACAGACCCAGACCGGCTTCGACACCGAGGAACATGGTGCGGTGGCTCCCGTACAGGAAGAGTTCGGCCGCCGCGCGCCCGGCTGCATTCGTATAATAAAGCACAATAAAGTCTATCACCATCAGGCTGGCATCGACCACAATAAACCAAAGCATAAGCTGAGCAATATCGAGAATCAGCTTCTTGCGTTCCGGAGTAATACTCCGCTCCGGAGAAAAGAAACGTTGGCTCAACAAAAGGACAAGAATCAGCAAACCGGTTCCGGATACCATGGCCGACATCAGGAAGATCAAGGGCATAAGCCCCGTATGCCACAGGGCCCGGGCCTGAATGTTGGCCAGGATAAATCCGGTATAGCCGTGTACCAGCAAAGCCAGGGGTACTCCTAAGGTCCCCAGCAGCTTAGCCCGTTTGGCGTCTTTAGCCACAGCCTCCGGAGAAAGATCCGTTTTGCCAAACGTTAAGAAGCGGTAAAGCTTCTGCCGGAAACCGGACACCTGATTTGCTCCGGCAGCAAAATCTTTGCGCATTAAAAACCACAGATAAATTATACTGTTAAGCGGATAAAGCGTGAGGAGAAAGGTTCCGTAGGAAATGGCCGAGGTCGGGTTCAACCGGAAGAAGAGAGTGTAGAAGCGTCCGGGCTGTTCCAGGTCAGCAATGAGATGGAGGGGAGCGATCGCGAGCAAAGCTATAGCCATGATGACCCCTGCTTTGGCAATCGGTTTGTATTTTTCAATCCCGAAAACTGTACCCAGACTGGACAAAACGAAAGAACCCGCACTCAGTCCGGTGTAGAAAAAGTAGATTGCAATTAAAACGCCAAGTTGCACGGGATGGGTCACATTGGCAAGGTAGGTGACATTATCCATGCTTCCTTTCTCCTTTCTCCAGGTCGCCATAGCGCGCACCCATAATATCCTGGTCCGCCCCGATATAGAAGACCATGGGTTTGGTGCTCATGTCCGGTTTTAAAACCTGCACCGGATTATTGGCCACCAACTTGGCCACCAGGCTCTGAGGATCGTTTAAATCGCCGAATATGCGCGCCCCTCCGACACAGGTGGTGACACAGGCGGGCAGGAGCCCGGCCTTAACCCGGTGATAGCAAAACGTACACTTTTCCGCGGTCTTTCTGATGGGATTAATAAAGCGGGCGTCATACGGACATGCTGCCATGCAATATTTGCAGCCGATGCAATGGTCATAGTCGACCATAATGGTTCCGTCCTCAGCCCGGTAAGTCGCCTGAACCGGACAGGCTGCCAAACAAGGCGCGTTGTCGCAATGGTTGCACAGCCGCGGCAGACGGAACCTGGTAATTTGCGGATAGGTTCCTTTTTCTATTTCTTTGACCCAAGTGCGGAATACCCCTTCCGGCACCTGGTTTTCAATCTTGCAGGATACCGTACAGGCATTGCATCCTACACATTTGCGCAGGTCGATGACCATGGCATAGCGTTTGGTTTGTGAGGCCACTTTTACCACTCCTTTCAATGACAGGCTTGAGGTCACTGTTTAGGCATGTTTAAGCAAAACTTGAGTTTCTTCCTGGCACAAGTCGCGAGCCTGCCTGGCAAAGTACAGATAATATCCGGACTGCGGCACTTTCTCTAAGTCATTTACCCAAAGCCCCACCCATTCTCGTAAATGTTCCTGCAAAAAATCAGTTTGGATTTTCCGAATTAGCTTCGCGGACAGACCGCGCTCAAGCTGCTGAGCTTCCAGACGGCAGAGATAGGCCATAAAGGAGAGTTCCAGTCCTACGTGATCAGGTAAATTCAACTGCCGTAAAGGCTCGAACACCGCCAGGCGTCCAGGATGAAACTGAGTTCGTTCATAAAGGGCAGCCAACTTAACGGTGGTATCCCCCCAGTAAGGGCCAAACTTCGTTGCTCCGCCGTCCTGACGCACCGCCCCCCGGATAGCCGACTCAAAGGGCGGCACAAAGCGGCCTGACACCGGGACAAAGAAGAGATCATAATACTCTTGCGTTAATCCCGTCAAATCGGGATCTTCTCGGTCAATATTCTCCAGAAGGGGAAGCATTTCCGGCTCTTTCCCCTCTTTAGCCCAAATCTTTACCTCATTCATAATCGAAACGCTCGGTTCTTTTAAAAAGATACCGGCTAAAAACTCAAATGCCGCTGCCCGCTCTAATGCTATCCCTTCTTTTCCAGACATAAGACTGCACCTCTCTTTCTTACTTTGCCGGATTCAACCGGCTTATTTACTCACTTTTTCCAGTCTGGCCTTCGTTGTATTGCGGTCAGTCGATCCCCCCACCAAGTCATACAAGGGGTGCTTGGCTTTCAAACTGGGATCGCGCAGGGTGATAAGATTCAGAAGCACTCCAGACCCAAGTTCAGGATCAGCGGGAATGTTTTTGTCCCCCACCTGATAACTCCGGGCTCCGGCACCCCAGTGCCCAAACCCGTACTCGATGGCAATTGTTCCCTGGCGCACCCCGCGCCGCACTTTGATCGTACCCGTGGCTTCCCCGGTCGGGGTAACCAGTTTCACCTGCTCCCCGTCGGCCAGCCCCAGTTTTTCCGCATCCGCGAGATTTATTTCTATATAATTGGTTTTTGCCATGTCCTGAAGGAGAGGAATATTAGACAAATAGCCGCCGGTGCGGTAACGCGGCTTGTAGGAAACAATCAGGAAGGGCCATTGGTTGTCCGGATAAACCTGGTCGATTGTACGGCCGTCAGCCAGGGCCGGGGGCAGCCAGGCTGCGGTGCCGGTTAAATATTCTCCGCTCACGCTGCTTCTGGTGGTACCGAGTTTCTCATTGTAAATGTTGATTATCTTGGGGAACTTGTTGTGCAAAGCATCCCCGTCGTAGTTTTTCTCGTACTCTTCAAAGCGTCCGCCTCTGGCTAAAACATAATTCACTTTCGCCCACTCTTCCGGAGTCAGACTCGCAGCAGTGTACTTGAGTTCCTCGCCCAAAGCGGTAAGCTGGAGTTCCTGAGTGGAAATGTCCGGAACCGCTTTCTCATCGAAAGCGATGTTGGCCATCGCTTTAAGGAAGAAGTCCTCGCGCGAATTGAGCGCGGTGGGTTCACCGTTGGCATTGGGAATCCCTTTATCTCCGACACCCGGCAGGTTCAGGCGCTTGCCGACTTCGATCAGGTAAGCTTCGAACGACATCGGCAACCCGCTCTTGGTCTTGGGCACGAGCGGATCGATAACCGGGTGGCGGGCCCCGCTCACCTTGGTCAGAATCAGGTTCCAAACAGTGGGTACACCCCAGCTTTCATAGAACGTGGTATCCGGAATAATATAATCCGCATACATACTTGAATCGCCCATCAGAACATCAACAGCGATGATGAGCGGAATGTTTTTGGGGTCTTTGACGTACTCCTCAACATCTTTTTGAAAAAGCCCGGGAGTGGTATAGAAAGGATTAGTCATCCACATCATGAGAATCTTTGCCGTATACGGATACCCTGCCATCATCGAAGGAAGGACATTCCCCACCATGGAATCTGCCAGCGGGCTCCAGGGAAGAGTGGCCGGATAAGGATTCTCCCCTTTGGCCTTTCTCATTTTATACTCGGGAGTGTCTTCGTACTTCCGCAGTTCGCGGCTGAGCCTGAAACCCTTAGGCTTGACCATGCCGGGGAATGTCAGCAAATCGTAACGCGGGCCTTTGTCCACACCCCGATATCCTCCTCCGCTCTTGGTGGAACCCCCTTTGCGGTTGATGTTTCCAACCAAGGCATTTAAGGTGATAACCGCCAAGGAGCCATAAAAACCATTGGTATGCATGGCCACTCCCCCGTGGTGATCAGTGGCCGCCTTGGTGCCATGGCTAAAAAACTCTTTGGCTAAGGAAATAATGCGTTCCTTGGGAAGCCCTGTCGCTTCGCTGTATTGTTCAATGGTATAGCGGTTGGCTTCTTCAGCCAGAATCTGCAGGGATGTTTTGACCATCACCTCGGCACCGTTAAGGCTAACTTTGCCGGTATAGAGGATAACTCCCTCTTCGCTGTCTGTATAAAGTGACGGCTTGCCGCTGGCCTTATCCATGACCACATAGTTCGGCTCCGGGGGAGCAGCGGGTGCAGAGCCTGCCGGAGCAGGCGCCGGCTTGGCCGGTGCTGCCGCTGTCTTCAGCCCGATTTGTTCGGCGCGCAGGAATTTGCCGAAATCCGGATGCCCGGGCTCTTGAATCACGAGATAAGCGGCGTTGCTCCAGGAAGGACTTTTCTTTTTCCCTGCCGCTGCCTTGTTGGGAATCGACAGATATCCTTCATTGATTTTTTTTTGTTCGAAAGCCCAGCGCATCATAGCCAGAGCCAAGGCCCCGTCCGAACCCGGCCGGATCGGAACCCAGGCCGACTCCTCGGCTGCCGGAGAGTTATATACTCCGTTCTGCAAAACCGGATCGACCAAAATCGCTTTCATCCCGTTATTAGCCTGGGCCAGAGCCGATTTGCGGGCCATCGGCTGGAACGGGGCCCCGGCTTGCCCCGGTGCGTTCCCGAAAAACATTACCAGTTCTGCTTCCATGTAGTCCGCTTTCATGTGGGGCTTTTTATCCCAGGTGTCCAGGAAGGCCAGAAAGGCGATGCGGCGGCTCAGACCGCAGGTTCCGCCATGGCCATAGAAGTTGGGCGAGCCAAAAGACTTGGTGATGAAGCGGTTGGCGAATTCAGTCCGTCCGTCATCCCGTCCCCCGATAAACACCAACTGGTTGGCTTTCGGCCCCCAGTCCGGCTGGTCTGGGTTGAGAGGGGTCTTCAAATCGCGCACTTGGCGCAAACCCTCGATCATCGCATTTTCCCCGATCGCTTTGAACAGTTCTCCGCCTTCGACAGTCTCCTGCACAGCCTGCTCCCAGGTGATCGGTTTCCACTTTCCTTCCCCGCGTTTGCCGGCCCTTTTCAAAGGGGTCAGAATCCGGTTGGGATCGTAAACCATTTGGAAGGCGGCATTGCCCCGCTGGCAAACCGTGGCCCGCCCGGTGTGCCCGATCTCTTTAAACTGTCCGAGAGATTTGTAGGATTCCATTAAAGGTGTAGTATAAGGCAGATGCGGTTCAGCGTTGCTGGGATGATAAGGATTCCCTAAAACCCTCAGGATTTTCCCGGTCTTTTTGTCGACCTTGACCCGGTTGCCGCAATTACTCCAGCATCCTAAACATACGCTGCTGCGCAAGGCAATATCGGGATTTAATTCGACCTTGCCGCTTTGAGGATCAATCCGCATTTCCACGGGCAGGGCCTCATGGTCATAAGGTGTGGGGTTCGCGATCACCTCATCCGCCAAAACCGCCGGAACCAGCTTCTCAACCCCTAAACCAAGCGCCGTGACTGTCCCCACAGCGGTGACTGACTTAACAAAATCGCGCCTGTTCATGCTTAAGAACTCCTTTCCTTTCAGTCTTTTTCTTTTTTAATGTGAAAGCGTTCTTTTGTATTTATAAACGCTCGCAATTTTGAGTTATGCAAGATAAATGCCAAGCTCTGATCCCTTCTGCTTCGTGAAAAAAAGTGCTTTGCAGGCACAGTCACTGTCAAAATGTCACTTAATTGGACATGACAAAAAGGCATACAGTGACTTTCTGTCAGCGTACACCTTTCTGGCTGAAGCGATCTTTCCCTTAGGCTTTCTCGACCTCAACTTTTGTATCCAGGGAAGCAACTCCGCCTGCCACTTGGTCGAGCAATGAAGTGTTTTTCAGTACCGGGTCAAGCACCAATAAATTATTTATGGAAAATCCGGTGTTTCTGCCTTTGGCAAAACCGGTTTTTTCTTTCATCGGTTCACTGACGCCAAACGGGGTATGACCGTACCCGGTTACGGCTGTGGTCCAAACTTGATCGATCTGCACCGCTTTACTCCCATAGGCATAATGGCCAAAGTTATAGGAGCTTCCCACGCATCCCGGACGAATACCCTCCGTGACCATAACCCGCCCGAACACTTCATAATTGTTCGATCTGATTTTCACACGGTCACCGTCATTGATGCCGCGCTTATGGGCATCAAGCGGATTCAGCCAAAGATAGTTTTCTCCCTTAATTTCCCGCAGCCAGGCATTGCTGATACCCCGATGGGTTCCGATGTTGCGGGCTTTCCAGCTGATCAAAGCCAGAGGCTGGGGCTGTTCAATTTCCTTGCTGTCATAGGAGCGGATCAGTTCCAGCTTGGGCAGTCCGTCAAAATAGTTCCCGCTATAGGAGTGCTTAACTGAGGCTACCTTCTCGTCATAAAAGAGCGCCTGGCCGTCAAGACGATACTTCAGGTGCTCTCCCACATATTCCTGGCCGGGAGCTTCAAATCTCCCCCCCCGGTTGAGCACATACACAACTTTCGGCCATTCCTCCGGCTTGACCGCTTTTTTCCACTGTTCTTCATCAAAGAAGCTGCCCAAGGCCTGACGCCGGGCCTGAGCAAACAGCTGCAGTTCTTCACTCCCGGCATCCGGTACAGGTTTTTCGGCGAAAGCAATATTAGCCACCATTTTCAAATAGAAATCCTCAACCCGGTGGAGCGGACTCCCGTCAACAAAAGCTTTCTCTCCGACTCCCGGCAGATTCATTTTTTTCAGGATCTCGATGAACACATCCTGGATATCGCGCGCTTCGGGATAAACCCTCGTAACCGGCTGGATAAAATTGCTCACCTTTAAGGGGAAACTGGGTGTGATGCTCTTTCTTCCCCACCGCTCCAAATACGCCAGGTCAGGCAAAATATAATCGGCATACATCGAGCTTTCCCCAATCACGATATCGGAAGCAACCACCAACGGGATTTTGTTTTGGTCTTTAAGGATTTCCCGAATCATTTCTCCCGCCGGAAAAGTCAACACAGGGGAGATGCGGTAGAAAAACAAAGCTTTCAAGGGATACGGATAACCGTCAGCCGCGCTGGGAATGACTTCGCTCGAAGCATTCCCTCCCACCGGAAACCAGGGACGCCGCGCCGGATAACCGTTATCTCTTTTGAATAGGCTGCTCTTCTCGTACTCAGATTGCCGACGGCTGACGGGAATGCCCCACGCCTTGTTGGCTCCCGGTACCCCAGTTAAATCATAACGTCCTTTCAAGTCAGGGTAGGTGGCTCCGGTTGTAATGCTGCCGCCCTTCCAATCATGGTTGCCAATCAGGTGATTCAACATATTGATGGCCCGGGCCGTATAATACCCGTTGGCGTGCATGCCCACACCCCGGTAAGCCATAATGGCTGAGCGTTTGCCATGGGCAGTAAACTCTTGGGCCAGGTCCACGATCTGCTGCTCAGAGATACCGGCAATCTCCGCGTACTCTTTAAAGGTGTGTTCCATTACCCTCTCTTTATACAAGGTAAACACCGACTTGAGGCGCACTCCGTTAATCTCCGTATCAACTTCCAAATCCGCAGCGCCGGCTTGGTCGTGGGCAACCGGCTGTCCGTTTTCCAGTACCACAAATTGTTCCTTACTCCCGATACCAAGCTGTTCCGCCCTCAGCTTCGGTCGTTTCTCATCAGACACCACCACCAGATAAGCGGCATCACTCCAGGTCGCTTCTCCGTCCGCCTCAGCAGCCTTCTTGTTGGGATTTTTCAAGTATCGCTCATCATAGCGCTTGTTTTCCACAATCCAGCGTCCCATACCCAGAGCCAAAGCCGCATCCGTTCCAGGCTTGACAGGTACCCAGAGCGCCGCCTTTTCCGCGCTTCTGCTCATCCTGGTATCTACGACCGCCATTTTCATGCCCCTAGCCAAAGCATTGCTCAACAGCGGAGCCAGCCAGGTGGGACCGCGATTTGCCACCAGGGGATTCGTACCCCAAACGATGACAAACTCGGCATGATTCAAATCAGCATAAAGACGTTTTTTTGGCTTCTTCGCCTGAAAGGAACGGACATTCCCGATAACCCCGCTCGCTCCGCAGGCGCCGCCGTGATCATCGAAATTAATGCTTCCCAACCCCTGGAACCAAATGCGGTCGCGCATAAAATCCCGGCGGTTCCCGCCCAGGCAGGCAATCTGATTGGCTTTCGGGCCGAAATCAGGGTGCTTGGTGTCTATGAGCACGTCATTATACTTCTTGTCAAACTCTGCAAAAGGGATTTCCCCTTTTTTCACTTTTTCCCAGTCAGCCATCACTTTTTCCTTGGGAGCAAAGGCCCAGATGGATTGCAGGCCGGGAGTGCCCAAATCCGGACTGCCGTTCACGATTTCCTTAATAGCCTGTTCCCAGGAAATGCTCTGCCACTTCTCACTTCCACGCGGCCCCACTCGCTTAAGGGGGGTACGCACACGAAAAGCATCATAAACGGTTTGAATTCCGGCCTGGCCTTTCAAACAGGTTCTGCCCCCGCGATACCCCCGTCCTTCCAAAGCCAGGGTGTCTTTTCCCTGGGCAGCCTTAGCAATGGGAGTCGTATAATCAAGTCCGCCAAAAGGTTGGGTGGTCAATGGGCTGTAAGGATTGCCGGCAATTTTGCGCACCAGGCTGGTATAGGGCTTTCCTTTTTCAGCAGGCGTCAGCACGGTTTTGATTGTACAATGGGTGTTGCATTGTTCACAGGTGCTGTAGATAACCTTGCTCGCATCATAGTTCTCAGAGAAAGAAGCGGTGCCATGGGGGTCATCTTCCCAGACATTGCCTGTTAGCTGTTGCAGCGGATCCATAAACAAGGGAGCAGCAAATGCTGATGCCCCGATAACGCCCGCACCTTTCATGAAATTACGACGGCTGATTTTTGCTTTATTTTCTTGTTTTTTAGTCATGTGTTCTCACCCCTTTTATACCTTCCTCCAGCGGCAGCAGCTTCATACCCACAGTATAGAGCAATAGTCCCAGTGCAATTACCCCTAAACTGCTCCCGATCTCGACCAAGGTCGGGTAATAGTTTCCTGTAGGAAGCCCTTCCAACACCGGAACGATTAGAGGCGGCAGCACAATGTTAAACCGGACACCGATAATTCCCAGCACAACCAGCACGCAGGCGGCGGTCAGGCCCAGCCTGGATTCGCCCGTCCGTTTGTTCAGCACAAGGTAGATGGGGACGACAGCCCCTAAGAATATCTGCACTCCCCAGAAAGACCAGGAAAAACTACTGGTAAACATGGTGGATAAAGTATGCGTCTCTTCCGGCTCCAGACTGTACGCGGCGATCAGAAACTCATAGACCTGCAGGCCGAGATCAATAAAGAGAAAAAGGATCATCATCCGGGCCAAAGCTTT
>DAHVVW010000119.1 GCA_027357125.1 Clostridiales bacterium | reverse complement strand
AAAACCACCGGAAGCGATAATTGTACCTGAGATATTCTGGTTCAATACCTCGAGCAGGCTAACTGCAGAGGTCAGGCCTTGAGATTCTTTCGGAGCGCGTACGCGCTCGGCGCGCATGTTCTCAATCCGGACGAAATCGGTACCGCCACTCCCGCCGATGTCAAGACAGGTGACTCCAGCCCGGGAGAGACGGCGGGCGGTGTCTTGCCCTAGCCCGTATCCCACCTCCTTAACAATCACCGGTACGGGTGAGGCTTTCACTACCTTTACAATATTTTGCAGAATTTCGCGGAAGTCCCGGTCCCCTTCAGGCATTGCTAATTCTTGTGCGCTGTTTAAGTGCAGTTGGATTCCGTCCGCTTTGATCATCTCAATTGCTGCTAAGGCCATTTCTGGTGAAGAAGCCGCGCTTAAATTGGCGAGAAGCAGACCTTCCGGATTTTCTTCACGGGCAATGATATACGTGTCACGCACTTGGGGGTTATCCAGACCTGCTCGTTGGGAACCAACAGCCATGGCGATTCCATAGCGGCGGGCAGCGCGCGCCAGGCTTTTGTTTATTGCTTTAACATCCGGGTGTCCGCCTGTCATGGCGTTAATTAAAAGCGGAGCTTTTAGTTTTTTCTTAAATAAGGGTAAAGATGTATCTATTTCTTCCATACTAAGTTCGGGCAATGCTTCATAAACTAGGGCTACATCCTGGAAGCCGTTCGTGCCCGGGGACCAAGCGGACTTGAGGGCTAAGTTAATGTGGTCAAGCTTGCGTTTTTCTCTGGAGATATTTGTTCCCTCCTGTTCACAATGAAGTGCTAAAAGGAGATACACAGTATGGCTGAGACAACGGAAGAACTTATGCTTAAATATATTGAGAATCACACGACCTTGATCCTGGCCACGGTTGGGTCTGATGGAGCATGGGCTACTCCTGTGTTTTATGTAAACAGAGGGTTTAAGCTTTACTTTCTGTCGGAGGCTAAGACGAGGCACAGCCAGAACCTTCAGGAAAATGAAGTCGTGGCCGCCGCCATCACCGAAGACTATCAAGAGTGGCAAGCCATCCAGGGTCTGCAGATTCAGGGACGTGCGCTGCTGGTCACATCCCCGGCCGAAAAGGCCTTGGCTACGGCTGCATATCTGCGAAAGTTTCCGGCGGTACGCCACATTCTTGAAGCCCCGTCCCAGTTCAGAGGCGTTAAAGCTGCGCGTTGGCATTGTTTAGTGTCTGAGGTTTTGCGCTTAACTGACAATACGAAGGGCTTTGGCAGCCGCTTTGAACTTGAACTAAAAAAGGAAAGCTAGATAGACGAGCGAATAATTAACTGCAACCAGAGGGATTTAATCTTTAACTCGTAGTACTCAATTTGAAGAAAAAACGAGGAGATTTGCGATGCCTATTCAAATGGTTTATCACTCAGCTAATTGCCTTAACACTAAAAAACCCTATGCTAAAGACTGCAGGCTTTGCCTCGAAGCGTGCCCTCATCAAGCCATTTCTGAGAGAATGGAAATTGACGCCCGTAAATGTACGGAATGTGGGGCGTGTATGGCAGCATGCCCAAGTGACGGTTTTGTGGACAGGACTGTGGACGCACTGTATGAGTACTTGTCTAAGGCTCAGGAAATAAATATAAGCTGTCCGCTGGCCTTGCCCCAAGGTTTTGAAGTACCTTGCCTCGGAATTTTTGACCGTGACACTTGGGCAGGACTTATGCTGTTGGCGCAGGAGAAGCCAGTAAAGATTTTTACGGGAGTGTGTTCCGAGTGCCAGGACAAAGCTGCGTGCGCTGCGAGTGTGAAAGTGTTTAATACTTTGCACGTTCAGTGGCCGGATCATGCGCCCATCAAAATTATCGTGAAGATTGACCCTCGTATAGAGTCTGAGCCTGCGCAGGGGCTCATGAAGGCACCGGCCCTGCCTGAACTCGGGGAACTCAGAGAGCGTTCGGAAGGGTGGCGCGAGCGCGGCAAGGAAAAACTTGAGGAACTATTGCCCGGACTTAGACGCGATGAAACGTATAATATTCCACGCGCGCGGGCTTGGCTGCAGGAGTTGTTGGCAACCCGCCCGGAAGTGCGCTTTCCGTTTCCGACTCTCACCGTTGCAGATTCCTGCACAAGCTGTGGTGTTTGTACTTTGATCTGCCCTCAGAGGGCTTTGGCGAAGCGGGAAGAGAACGGAAAAATGCGTCTGGTGTTTGAACCGTATAAGTGCGTGCAGTGCGGACGTTGTGTGGAAACCTGCCGCCCTGGGACCTTAAATTTCGAGATCAAAACCCTTTCCCCACGCCTGCTAAACGGTAAGATCATGCTGCATGAAGGCAGCCCCCGTTATTGTAGCCGCTGCGGGAAGCAAATCTTCGACAACTCTGAGCTTTGTATCGCCTGCGCCAGCAGCAATCCGGATAAACAGAACTTCTTTCTTTAACTCCAAGGCTGCCCCCATTGCTCGCCAAAGGCTATTTCTGCCAAGGCTTTGCGCGGGCGGGGTTTTTTTTCTTGCGCGGGATAGCCGAGGGGTGTGATCGCAACGATGTGGAAGTTGTCAGGGACTTCTAAGGCAGAGCGCATTTTGTCTTCGCTAAACAGCGCTTGCCAGCAGGTGCCGAGCCCTTGCGCAGTGGCAGTCAGGATTAAATGCTCCATGGCGAGACCGACATCAAGCATGTAGTAATCCTTGCCTTCCCAGACCTCGGATTCATTCGGGTCAGCACACAGGACGATGACGACCGGTGCTTCCAGGATTGCCTTGCGTCCCGGGTTGGTTAAAGGAAAGGCATCGGCAATTCCTTGGCGTTTTTCTGCGGCGCTGATAACCATAAAACGCCAGCACTGGAGGTTCTTCCAGGAAGGAGCCAGACGCGCCGCTTCCAGGATCAGAGCGATTTTTTCCGGTTCCACCGGGTCTGGCTTATACGCGCGGATGCTCCGGCGGCGTTGAACCACTTCCATCAGTTCCATTATTCCGTTTCCCCTCTCTTTTATGTATCTCCCTACATTCCATGTACTTAGATTAGGAATGCGCTGTGTATTTTAATAGGGTAAAGCGAAAAGTTTATCAGGTGGAAGATAGAGATAGGGTGGATCAGCCCCTAGCCTGTGGCCAGGAACTTCGATCTGCACCGCCTCCCCACCGCTTTTCCCTAAAGGGGTGACGAACAGGGTGTGAGACTGAACTCCTCGGATCTGATTAATCACCTCAATGGGAAAGGTGTTAGGCAGACCTGGCTCCGGTCCGGAAAGAAGCACTGCTTCCACCGGCCTTATTCCCAGCCACACAGTGGGTGTCTGGGGCAAATTCTGGACCATGAGTTCTTGCCCGAGGGCAGGGACTAGCACCGTTCCTCCGGAAGCACTTGCACTTGTCACCTGCCCCTGCCAGAGGTTTTTGGCACCCACTTTACGCGCCACTTGCAAGGTTGCCGGCCGCCGCAGGAGTTCATCTTTCGGTCCCAGCTGCAGGATTTTCCCTTGTTCGATGATGACAAGTTTATCGCAGAGACGATACGCTTCCTCAAGGTTGTGAGTTACTAGGATATAGGGAACCTGGCGGGAAGAGCGAAAGCGTAGGACCAAGGCTTCGAGCTCGCCGCGCAGTTCAGCATCTAAGGCCGAAAAAGGCTCGTCCAGCAATAGAAGGTCGGGGTCTGCGGCCAAGGCCCGTACGAGTGCAACCCGCTGCTGCTGCCCGCCGGAAAGCTGTGAGGGGTAGCGTGACGCGTGCTCGATGAGATGGATTTCCTCAAGCAGATTATATATTTGCTTCTGGCGCTGCTCTCCCTTGACAGCGCGGGGCAGACCATAGGAAATATTCTCTGCTACCGTCATATGGGGAAAGAGAGCATAGTGCTGAAACACATACCCAATGTGGCGTTGCTGGGGAGGAGAGTCCAGGCTCTGTGAACTGTCAAAAAGTGATCGGTTTTTAAGGGTAATTACTCCTTTTTCCGGTTTGACAAGTCCGGCAATCACTCTTAAGCTCATACTCTTGCCGCTGCCTGAGGGACCGAGTATGCCCAGAGTCTCTCCTTCATCCAAACTAAGATCAAGCTCAAGATTGAAGGAGTAAAGGGTTTTCTTAAATTGAGCGTTGAATATGGGAGAACTCATTAAGCCAGCCCTTTCTAGTTAGACATTCCGGTCATGCTCATGATGAACACTTTGCTCCAGACGGTAGAGCATAAGCAGTACAATTAAGGCTACTGCGGTCATGATCAGAGCTAAGAAGTTAGCTTCAGCCACATCCCCTGACATCATTGCATCATAAACAGCAATTGACATCGTCTGGGTCACTCCGGGAATATTTCCTGCTACCATTAAGGTTGCCCCGAAATCACCCATTGCCCGTGCAAAGGCCAAGGCAACACCGGAAATAATTCCCCTCCAGGACAGTGGCAGTACAACAGTCCAAAAAACGTGCCAGTTGCTGTGCCCCAGCAAGCGGGCTGCAGCTATCAGGTCCGGAGAGACGTGGCTCATGACACTGCGGATTGCAGAAATGAGCAAGGGGAAGGATACAATTGCCGACGCTAAGACTGCCCCTTGCCAGGAAAATACCAGGGTTTTTCCGGTAAGCTGCTCGTACAGGTGTCCGATGGCACTTTGACGTCCGACCAGTACTAATAAATAATACCCAAGCACGGTCGGAGGCAGGATTAAGGGGAGGGTGGTCAGAGAATTGAACCACTTAATCAGGGGATGATTATATTGGGTAAAAGCCCAAGCTAAGGGCAAAGCAACGAGAAGCCCTAGCAAGGTTGCGAAAAACGCTACTTTCAAAGATAAATAAAGAGGAAAGAGAGTCATGGTGTCTTCTCCCAGTAAAGCTATTATTGTACCTTATTATAGCACAACCACCAGATATACCGAAGGGATGGGGGGCCAAAAAATCCCGTCGAAATGCCGTTTTCTTGAAAAGGACTTCACTACCCACTATAATTGTCATCAAGAAATGAGAACAAAGTTCATTAGAAAGGAATCTAAATTTGAATACTAAGCGTATCATTGTTGTTGGCGGCGGGGCTGCAGGCATGATGGCGGCCGGACAAGCGGCTTTCTCCGGCGCTCGGGCGCTGCTTCTGGAAAAAAAAGCAAGCCTCGGACGCAAAATCGCGATTTCGGGTAAGGGTCGCTGTAACATAACCAATGCAGCGAACGTGGAGGATTTTATTATCCATTATCCGGGGAATGGACGTTTTCTGCAAGGAATCCTGCGTGAGTTTGACAACATAAAACTGAGAGAATTTTTAGCCCGTTACGGGGTGGAAACTAAAGTCGAACGCGGGGGGAGAGTTTTTCCTGTTTCGGACGATGCGGAGGCAGTCGTCCGGGCTTTGGAAAAGTTCTTAGCAGAAGCGAAGGCTGAGGTTAAGCACGGGAAAACCGTAGATAGTATAGTGATTCAGGAAGATCGAATTACCGGGGTAAGAGTAAGCGGGGAAGGAGTTTATGCTGCCCAGGCAGTCATCGTGTGTACAGGCGGAGCTTCTTATCCAGGCACAGGATCTACCGGAGATGGGTACCGCTTGGCCCGCGCTCTGGGACACAATGTTATTTCTCCGCGCCCGGCTCTTATACCCTTGCGCACAGCAGAGGCATGGGTTAAAGAGGTGCAGGGACTTTCCCTGAGAAATGTGGAAGTGTCTTTATGGATCTCAGGCCAGAAAAAAGCCAAAGAGTTTGGGGAAATGCTGTTTACGCATTTTGGGGTATCCGGACCTGTTATCCTTACGCTCAGCCGCTTGGCGGGTGACGCTTTGCACGAGGGCAAGCCGGTCAGCCTGACCATAAATCTCAAACCGGCGTTGACGGCAGAACAGTTGGATTTACGCGTGCAGCGGGATTTCCAGGAATTAAGCAATAAACAATTTAAGAATTCTTTAGCTGCACTCCTGCCTAAGAGTCTTATTCCGGTAATAATAAAGCTGTCAGGTATTGAGCCGGATCAGGCAGTCCACCAAATTACGCGCGAGAAACGCAAACGCCTCTTGGGCTTATTGCAGGAACTTTCTCTCACAGTAACGGCTACGCTGCCTCTGGAAGCGGCGATAGTGACTGCAGGCGGGGTGGATGTGAAAGAAATAAACCCTAAGAACATGACATCGAAAAAAATAGCGGGGCTTTATTGGGCCGGAGAAGTAGTAGATATCGATGGGGTTACAGGAGGATACAATCTCCAGGCCGCATTTGCCATGGGTTACCGGGCCGGGCGGGCAGCAGCCGAGTATGTTCGTTCTCTTTAACGGGTCTGACAAACCAGAAGGCTGCATAAACTCTTAACAGGTTCCTCAATCGGGTGAAAGGACCATTATCCCGGGATTTTTAGTGTGGGGAGTGAGCCTGTGGTGCGTCGCGTCCGTAGATCAGTATTAAATGGCTTTTTTGAACGTGGAGAGCGGCAGTTAATTCGCGTCTTGATTCTGGCTTCTGTTCTCTTGGTCATAGTTCAACTCAGCTTGGTTAAAGATCCGGTGCAGTTTTACCTGGCAGTTGCGCAGAAAGTGGAGTCCCCCTCGCTGGATATTACAGATGCGTCACCAGAAAAGCAGGATGTTCCTGCCGGACCTGCTACCGCAAGTCAGGCGGAAACTTGGCTGCTTACTTTGAAGACTGCTCCGGCTGCAGCGGTGCGGGTGTGGCAGGATGGGAAAGTTATTGCAGTCCTGGGCGCGGAAGAAAAACAGGTAAAAGTGCGCGCGGGGGTACTCCAACTGGACGCTAGAAATATAGACGGAGCAGTG